>JAJZVZ010000206.1 GCA_021846945.1 Acidobacteriota bacterium
TCCGATCTCCGCCGTTGCCCGCGACGTCATTCCGGATGCTCTGAGGCAGGGCGGCGCCGAAGTGGATGTGGTGGATGCTTACCGGAACATGATGCCGGAGAACGGCCCGGAGCTTCTACGCAAGGCTCTCGCGGAAAAGATCGATGCTGCTACCTTCACCAGTTCCTCCAGCGTGACGCATCTTGTGGAAGCTGCCCGCCAGGCGGGAATCGGCTTTCCACTTGCGGGTGTCCCGGCCATTTCCATTGGACCGATTACCAGCCAGACTCTGCGCGAGGCAGGTTGGGAACCGGCCGCGGAGGCCAGCCCGAGCGACATTCCGGGCCTGATTGCGGCCGTGGCTCAGGTCTTGTCATCCTGCTAGCACGCGCAAAGCGCGGCTAACTCCGCTAACCCGGCTATCACGAACTCCACGTTTTATCCTTCGAGCGGCAGAGCGGCTCCAGGTTGCAGAGGTTGCATTTGGGATTGCGGGCGATACAGACCTGGCGGCCATGGTGAATGATCTGGTGTGAAAACGCGATCCACTGGTCGCGCGGCAGAATCTGCATCAGCTCCTGCTCCACCTTCTCCGGCGAATCGCCTTTGGCCAGTTCCAGACGCCGCGCAATGCGGAAGACGTGCGTGTCCACCACCACGCCTTCAGCCTTGCCGAAGCAGACCCCGAGCACCACGTTGGCCGTTTTGCGCGCCGCGCCGGGAACGGTGACGAGATCCGCCAGAGTGCCGGGCACCTTGCCGCCGAACTCCTCAGTGATTTTGCGCGCCGCGCCCTGGATCGACTTGGACTTGTTACGGAAGAAACCGGTGGTGCGGATCAGCTCTTCGAGTTCGGGCAGCGATGCCTTGGCCATGGCCGCCGGGCTAGGAAAGCGCCGAAACAGCTCCGGCGTGACCATATTCACGCGCACGTCAGTGCACTGCGCGGAGAGAATCGTAGCGACGAGCAGTTCCCACGGTGAGCGATGGTCGAGCGCGCACACGGCGTCGGGATAGGCTTCGTCAAGGGCCTTGAGGATGGAGGTGACGCGCTCAGCGGCGAGCGCGCCGCGCTGCGGCAACGCTCTTGTCGCGCCGGGGCTTGGCGACTTCCGCGCCGGCTTGTTCGTGGATGCTTGCTTTCCGGCAGTCTTTTTCGCAGGCGTTTTCATTTGGGCCATCATCGTCACCTTGAATCTTGTTGATTCATGTTGGGACAAGGCACTCAAGCTGGGGCGGATTTCGTGGGCCTGAAGGCACATGCTCTTTCTGTGCGCGTGAGGGGCTGTGACGGGCCGCGTCCCCTATTTCGTAGGAGGCTTGAAGTTCTTGCCTCCACCGCAAATTCGCGCATGAAAACTTACAGCCTGCCGCGCAGCCAGCTGCCGAGTCTCTCCAGGGGCAGCCGCACGCCGATAAAGAACTGGCCGAAGAGCGCATACACCGCGCTGACTTCGTCGAAGCGCATCTCGTAGATCAGCTTCTTGAAGACCACCGGATCGTCGGCGAAGAGATCGACGCCCCACTCCCAATCATCCATCCCGATTGAGCCGGAGATGATCTGCTTCACCTGGTCGCCGTAGCGGCGCCCGATCAGGCCGTGCTCGTGCATCATGCGCTGGCGCTCTGCAAACGGGATGGTGTACCAGTTCACCTGCTCGCCGCGCTTGCGGTCCATGGGATAGAAGCAGAGGTATTTCGCCTCGGGCACGGCCGGAAAGAGCCGCGGAGCCATTGCCTCCGATCCGCGCTTGAGCGAGTCGGCAATCTCGGCGTTCCACTCCGGCGAGTGCGGCTCGAAGCCTTTTGCGGCGGCGGCTTCGTAGGTCTTGCGGGTGGACTCATAGAGCCCCAGTTCGACCACCGACACATAGGAGTGGCGCGGCTCAAGATAGTCGTAGAGCGCGGTCTGCGCCAGGTCCAGTTCTACCTGGTTCAGGTCCTTCAGCGACTCGCGGAAGTGAACCAGAATCAGATCGCCTTTGTGGCCAAGCTGGGAGTAGAGCGCCGACCGCACGGGCGTGCCGGGTGCTTTGCGCTCCATGCCTTTAAGCGCCTCGATGGCCTCGGCGGCGATGCGCTCGCACTCGTCCGCGCGCGTTGCGCGCCATGCCTTCCAGTCGAAGCGGAAGAACTGATGCACCAGGCTGGAGCCTTCGAGCGTAAGCGGTACGGGAGGAAAATCAGGCAAGGGGAAACTCCTCGAATCGTTGTTCCGGTTTGAATCCATCGTAGCAGTGGACGGGGAGAAATAGGGACCGGACGAACGAGAAATCCGAAGAGCAGGCGGAGGGTTCCGCGCAGCCGGCCGTACCGGATGGCAGGACCGGCACGGTCCCGCTGCGGGCTTATATACTGGAAGCGCCCCATGAGCGAACGAATCCTGGCCCTGCTGGTTCAATTCGTAATTCTCGTCATCGATACTGGCGGGTACGCCGGCGTCATCGCGCTTATGGGAATCGAGTCGGCATGCATCCCGCTGCCTTCGGAAGTGATCATGCCCTTTACGGGATATCTGGTATATCTGGGGCACATGAATCTGTTCTGGGCCGCTACGGCGGGCGCTGTTGGCTGCAATCTGGGCTCGGCAGTGGCGTATTGGATCGGCGCCAGGGGTGGGCGTCCGCTGGTGGAGCGCTATGGCAGATGGGTGCTGATGAGCCACCACGACCTGCAACGGATGACCTATTTTTTTGATAAGTATGGCTCCATCACCGTACTGGTGGCCCGGCTATTGCCGGTGGTGCGGACGTTCATCGCTTTTCCGGCTGGAATTGCGAAGATGGGGCAGGCGCGCTTCCATATTTACACTTTTATCGGGTCGTGGCCATGGTGCTTCGCCCTGGCGTATGTGGGCATGAAGCTGGGCGAGAAGTGGCATACTGATCCGCGTTTCTATGAGGTGTACCATCGCTTCCATCTGGTCGTTGAAATCGCGCTGGTGGCAGGCATGATCTGGTTTGTGTGGTCGCACATCAATCATCGCGGAAGGCAGGCCGACGCGGCATAGACCCGGCATGCATGACCGTGGACCACTGCAGGAAGTACACTGTTCCGGCGATCGGGACAGAAATTCAGCCGATGGCGAACCATCGGAGATGCAAAGGAAGGTTAGGAGAACAGATGCCAACTGAACAGCAAGGTGGCCAAAAGGCCGCCGCAGAGAAGGTTGCGCCTGCTAAAGGCAAACTGGGCGTGATGGTGGTGGGCCTGGGCGCCGTAGCCACCACGATGATTGCCGGTGTGGAGGCGGTTCGCCGTGGGCTGGCCAAGCCCATCGGCTCGCTCACGCAGATGGGCACCATCCGGCTGGGCAAGCGTACGGACAACAACTCGCCGCTCATTAAGGACTTTGTGCCTCTGGCCGACCTCAACGACCTGGTTTTTACCGGGTGGGACATCTTTGAAGACAACGTCTACGAGTCCGCCGCGCATGCCAAGGTGCTGGAGAAGGAAACGCTCGATCAGCTCAGGCCGTACCTGGAAACCATCAAGCCGATGCCCGCCGTCTTCGACCAGTACTACGTGAAGCGGTTGCACGGCACGCATGTGAAGACGGGCAAGAACAAGCGCGATCTGGCTGAGCAGGTGATCGCGGACATCCGCGCCTTCAAGAAGACCGTGGACCGGGTGGTGATGATCTGGGCCGGTTCGACGGAGATCTTTATGGAGCCATCGGCCGTGCATCAGAGTCTTGAGGCCTTTGAGAAGGGCCTGGAATGCAACGATGTCGGGATCGCGCCCTCGCAGATTTATGCCTACGCGGCGCTGTCGGAGGGCGTGCCCTTCGCGAATGGCGCGCCGAACCTGACGGTGGATACACCTGCGCTGATCGAGCTCTCGAAGAAGAATGGGGCGCCGGTTTGCGGCAAGGACTTCAAGACCGGCCAGACCTTCATGAAGACCGTGCTGGCGCCCGCCTTCAAGACGCGCATGCTGGGCGTCTCCGGCTGGTTCTCGACCAACATTCTCGGCAATCGCGATGGCGAGGTGCTCGACGAGCCGCAGTCTTTCAAGACCAAGGAAGAGTCGAAGCTCGGCTCGCTCGAATATATCTTCCAGCCGGAGTTGTACCCGGATCTGTATAAGGACATCTACCACAAGATCCGCATCAACTACTATCCGCCGCGCGGCGATGACAAGGAAGCCTGGGACAACATCGACATCTTCGGCTGGCTTGGCTATCCGATGCAGCTCAAGGTGAATTTCCTTTGCCGCGATTCGATTCTGGCCGCGCCAATTGCGCTCGATCTGGTGCTTTTCCTCGACCTGGCCAAGCGCACGCCGGAGCTGCGCTCCATCGGCATTCAGGAGTGGCTCAGTTTCTATCTGAAGTCGCCGCAGACCGCCGAAGGGCTCTATCCGGAGCATGATCTGTTCATCCAGTCGATGAAGCTCAAGAACACGCTGCGCCACATCATGGGCCACGAGCTGATTACGCACCTCGGCCTGGAGTACTACGACTGACGCTGCTGCCATCTGGGTGGAGCTTTGGAACAGAGTATCCACCTTGCAATGCTGAACGCCCCATCCTTGTGGATGGGGCGTTTGTTATGGAGCATGTGTTGGAAAGATTGTGTCTGTTTGAGCCTGCTTGCAAACGCGGCAGAGCGTCAGCGCGTCAGGGTGAAGCTCTGAATCCAGCCGTCCAGCAGAGCGGGGAAGCAGCCCAGCAGCAGTACCGCCGCAGCGATGGCCACCAACACCGCAGTGGAAACCGGGTGCGTCTTGATTGCAGTCTCTTCGGTGGCGGGCATGACGTAAACCCGCTTGAGCACCTGCAAATAGTAGTAGAGCGAGACGGCGCTGAAACCGACCGCGAGCGCCACCAGCGTAAATGGCACCGGTCCCGCCGAGACGGCCAGCACCGCCGCGAAGAGATTGAACTTGGCCCAGAAACCGACCAGCGGCGGAATCCCCGCCAGCGAGAGGAACAGCACCAGCATCACTGCCGCCAGCATAGGACTGCGTTTGTGCAGTCCAAGGAAGGCGTCCATGCGGTCGCTTCCCGTAGCCCGCTCCACGACTGCTACAACGCCGAAGGCTCCGACGGTTGTCAGGCCGTAGGTGAGGATGTAGTAGAGGACGGCGTCGGCGCTGCGTGAAGTGCCGGAGAAGTAAGCCAGCGCAAGCAGGATGTAACCGGCGTGCGCGACCGCCGAGTATGCAATCAATCTGCGCACGCTGATCTGAACCAGTGCGGCAAGATTGCCAAGGGTCATCGACGCCACAGCAAGGATCGCGAGAATGAGCGACCAGGAAACCTCGAAGCCCTGACAGGCCGTGCCGCAGGCGGCATGCGACTGAAGCGCCCCCATCGTCTGCTGCATCGAAGACGGGTTACTGAAGGCATGCCACGCTGCCGTGCTGATGGAAATCAGCAGCGCGAAGCTGGCTACCTTGGAAACGGACGCGATGAAAGCCGCGGCCGGAGCGGGCGCGCCTTCATACGTGTCGGGCGCCCACAGATGGAATGGTACTGCCGCAACCTTGAAGCCGAGTCCGGCCACAATCATGACCAGGGCGACATAGAGCAGGGGCATCGTATGGAAGGCGTTCCATCCATACATGGATTGCATGATCCGGTCCAGGTTTGTAGAGCCAGCGATTCCGTAAAGGTAGCTGAAGCCGAACAGCAGAAACGCCGCAGCCGTACCGCCGAAGAGGTAATACTTTATGGCGGCTTCGGCGCTCTTGCCGGATCTCTTGGCGAACGCAGTGATGATGTAAAGCCCCAGGCTGAGCAGTTCCAGGCCCAGGAAGATCACCAGCAGATCCTGCGCCGCTGCCACGAGTAAGCCGCCGGTGGCCGCCATCAACACGACTGCGGCGTATTCGCCTACGTGGTGCGTGAAGTCCGATCCGACGAGGAGCAACAGCGTCAGCG
The DNA here is from genome assembly GCA_021846945.1 of Acidobacteriota bacterium. Classification (GTDB taxonomy): domain Bacteria; phylum Acidobacteriota; class Terriglobia; order Terriglobales; family Acidobacteriaceae; genus Telmatobacter. Next base: position 5,867 of record JAJZVZ010000206.1, read on the forward strand.
CGGTCAAGACCAGAATACCGATCTGTGCTACCGCCGCGAATCCGCCGGTCGCCAGCAGCAGTTCGCCTGTGGCGTGGAAGGTGAGGCCGCCCGGCGAGGCAATTCCTTGCGCTGGCATGGCGCAATAGGCCGCCACGCATCCGGCCACTCCGATAAGCGCAGCTACCCCCGCGCGCGTCTTCAGCGCCGCCTTGCGTAGCACAACCAGGTCGGCGATCAGGATCAGCAGGGCGGCAACTTCGAGCGCCGTCTCCGGCAGCGTTATGCGGAAGAGTTCTGCGTAATTCATCGTACCCCTCCCGCAAGCAGCGTTCTCACTGCCGGTTCAATCTGTATCAGAAGGACTCGCGGATAGAGGCCGACAACGAGGCTGGCCCCGGCGAGCAGCGTGAATCCGGCGACTTCCGGCCAGGTGATGGGCGCCAGCTTATGCGCATGCTCGTCTTCCAGCACGTGCGCGGTTGGCAGCTTGTCGGTGAAGAACGCCTTCTGCAATGCGCGCCATACATAGGCTACGCCGATGACGATTCCCACGCCCACGGCTACAGTCCACCAGGGATCGACCTTCCATGCGCCGATCAGAACCTGCAGTTCGGCAACAAATCCCGAGAAGCCCGGCAGGCCCATCGACGCCATACCGGCGATCACAAAGGCCCATGCGGCGAAGGGCAGGCGCTTGGAGAGGTGCATCGTCTCCAGGTCCGCCAGTTGCCGCGTATGTGTTCGTTCATACACGATGCGGCCGACAATGGCGAACAAAAGCCCCGCGATGACACCGTGTGAGAACATCTGCAGTACCGCGCCTGTCATGCCGATCTGGTTCAGCGTCATCAGGCCCAGCAGCACAAATCCCATGTGGCTCACGCTGGAGTAGCCGATGACAAACTTGAAGTCAGTCTGCGCGAGCGCCACCAGCGCGCCATAGACGATCCCGATGACGGCCAGAATGGCGAAGACGTCGCGCCAGGAACCGATGCCCATGAAGGAGAATCCCCAGGGATCAAGTCCGTGCGGGAAGAGTTCGATGCCAGCGCGCAGACAGCCATAGGCGCCCAGTTTCATCACTACACCGGCGAGCAGCATGCTGGCGGCCGTGGGCGCGGCCACGTGGCCGGTCGGCGCCCAGGTGTGCAGCGGCCACATGCCGGCCAGGATCGCAAATCCCACAAAGACCAGGGGGAAGCACCACATCTGAAAGCTCACCGGCAGTCCGGCGTGGGCCAGCGCAATCAGGCCGGTAGAGTGACTGCCCGCGGTTGTGTATGCAGCCAGCAGGCCGATGAGCACCATTGCCGAGCCGACAAAGGAGTAGAGCGCCAGCTTCATCGCTCCGTACTCGCGCCGCGTCGAGCCCCAAATGGCGATCAGGAAATATTTGGGTACGATGGCGATTTCGTAGAAGACGAAGAGCAGAAACAGATCGAAGCTGAGAAAGACGCCGTACACGCCGCCTATCAGCGCCAGGAAAAAGGCGAAGAATTCATTGGTGCGGTGTTCGACGTTCCAACTGAAGAGCACTCCTGCCACCGCCGCCAGGCCCGTCAGCAGCACCAGCACGCGGCTGATGCCGTCGGTCGCCAGCATGTAGTGAATTCCCATGGACGGCACCCAGGGAAGATCCACGATCACCCGGAAGCCCTGGTCCATGCTGGCCGCATAGCCGGCCACGCCCAGCGCCAATCCGGCTGTGGCTACGGCCAGCGCCAGCCAGCGCGACAGCGCTGCCTTACCTTTGGGTAAGAGCGCCTGGACCAGCGCACCGGCAAACGAGATGTAAATTGCCCAAGCTAACATCTAAAATCTCCAGTGCGCCAGCAGGTTCATGACCGTCGGGTTTACGCTGTTCAGCACCAGTTGCGGCATCAGGCCCAGCAGCAGCATCAAGCCGATGACCGGGGCCAGCGCCAGCCGCTCGCTGTGGTGCAGATCAGGGAAGCTTGCCCAGCGTTCCGGCACGGGACCGTTAAATA
>JAJZVZ010000207.1 GCA_021846945.1 Acidobacteriota bacterium
TTGCGAAGCCGGTCCAGCCTTCCCCTGCTGAGACATCACCGGCCACACCTGTTAAACCGGTCTATGTCCCACCACGCTTCGTGCCCTCAACCAAGGGCCGCTTGGGGAAGTCGCTTCCCCCCCCCCCGAAGAGATATTGATCGCGACCAGCATGAAGATCTTTGGGTGTCAGGTCTTCCTCCACAAGACCACCGGCAAGCTCTTGCTGGACATAGGGCCTTCCTCATCACCAGAGCCCCTATTGACCGGCCTAGCTTCGCCCACTCGCCGTTAGCGCCATGCCGCAAAACTTGAGGGTATTGTCTCGGTCGTGCCATTGGTCATTGTGATCTCAGCGTGAACGGCATTCCGCTGACTGGATGAGGACATTTTCGGGTCTATCTTGAACCTACTTTCCGGTGGCGCATGATTACGCCTTGGATCGACTTCAGGGAGTGACAAGGCGATTTACCGCTCGTCAAAATATGCGATGGTTCCCGACCGGGGTAAGTACAAATCACCATAAGCGACTCTGCGTCAGGGTGGCTATCTGATTGGTGCCCGAGTACCGCTTCCAGCCCATTGCCCGAGGTGAAGCGATCGCTCGATCGCTCATCGAAACAGTTTCAACCGCATGATCAACGGTTCAGTCGCCAAAACTCTTCGTTGAGGACGCCGGCAAAGGTGACCCAGACCAGATAAGGTGTCATTAACCACGTTGCGGTCATTGAAACGCGAGTCATTGCCAGTGTCGTAAGTAGAATTGCGGTCCAAAGTACGATGACCTCCACTAAAGCCCAACCGATCTGATGCGAGCGGAAGAAAATCCACGACCAGGCGAAATTAAGGGCTAGCTGAATCACGAAGAGAGTGATCGCAGCGGATTTCCAAGGCGAAGGCCCCTCCCAGCTGCCTTCCAGGCTGCTATTGCCATGAGCGCGTAAAGTAGAGTCCAAACCGGGCCGAAGACCCAGTTTGGCGGAGAGATCGACGGGCGGGCCAGCGTGCTATACCAACGACGAACTTCGCTACTGGTCCACGATGCACTCGTTCCTGCAACCGCAAAAACAAACAAGAAGCCAAAACATCAGGCCGATCCAGCGTGTCCACATTTCTTAGCTCCAATGATTCCCGATGAAGGAATAGTCGAACTATTGCCGGTTCTGCTCGTGGAGGTTCTGAGTGCAAAAGCGTTTTCGCAACTGCCCGGAGCGATATCGAAATATCCTTTCAATGTCCGGTCGTACGAACCATTTACAGATGACAAAATCAAAAGGAACGGCATATTCCACATAGTCCTGCATCAGCGTTCCGCCGTCTGAGGCATCGAAGGTGTGTCGATGAATCCACCTGCGATACGGACCGCGCAGTTGTTCATCCACAAAACAATATGGCGGCTGCCACCTGCTGATCCGCGTGCGCCAGTAGATCGGCAGGCCGTGAATCCGTAGCTTGTAATCGATCAACGTTCCTTCCCGCATTTCAATCGGTACGGGTGTCAGGATTTTGAAATGCAGCCAGGGCGGCGTGATGCTCTCAAGATTGGCCGCATCGGCGAAGAATGAAAACAGATGCTCGGGCGGCAAGGGCAGCCAGATTCTGCTTTTGAAATCTAGGATCTTCATCTTAGAAACCCTGTACTTGTTCAAACGGAACTGAAGTGAGTTGCCCGCGTGTATTGCCGTGGGCGCAGAGGGGCAGGATTCTCATGAATAGAAGCTCACCCCGCACCCCCCGCAGTCAATTCATCACGCCAGCCCAGTTGTGCAGCTTCCTCGTCGCTCAGGCGCAAAAGATAGAAGAATCCGTTGGGAGTTTCTATGTGCTCAAAGACATCGCGGACGTCGGAGCCATTTGGGAGAAGCGGGTTGATGACTGCAATCAGTTCGCATTCATCGGCAAACACACGCTCCTGAGCGTAGCTTCGGGAACTGCCCCGGGCCGTCCAGGGGCAGATACGCGTAATGTAGCGACAGATTTCACTTTGTTGATTGCGCCTGCCTAAAACATGCACGAGGTATCGACGTCCCGAAGGGGCGGAAGTTCGCTTCTGCCTGGCATGGCTCATAGGCAATCCAAGGGACGACGTCTAGTGCGGACCACGCGGTAAAGAGCAATGCGGTTGTAGCGCTGGGCCAGGATACAGGGAAGATTTGCGGTCAAGGCATATGCAAGCATCACTACGCGCGCCCAGGGTGGATTCCACAAAAAGAAAAGCGGCGTGCACAGCAACATGCACCAGTGCGCCAGTTCCGCACGGCGCGTCTCAAGAAGGAACTGATTCAGGTGGGACGTATCGCGCGAACGGATTGTCTTTTTTGCGAAGCCGCCAATCCATGGCGCTCCGTCTGGCAGCCAGGACTTCCAACCTCGAATCCCCAGCCAGTCACGGTAGAAGCGACCCTCGCGCTCCCATCGCCGCGGAGCAGTAATCCAGCCATCCTGCGCAAAATAGCGCGCCGGAAGACGCAGCGCCACAGACGAGACAGAAAGATGAATGAGTGGCCAGCCCAGCAGGTTCGCCGCCCAGACCAGCACAGTCATACCTGGCGGCCCCTCCAAATGGCTTTACGTCCCAAGGCCCGTCGCGCAACAGCGCGCCCAAAGATCATGCAGTAATAAGCCAGCGGAAATGGATAGAGCACGCAGCTGATCAGCCGGTAGCTGCCCAGCCGGTGAGTCATCCAGGCAAGTTGCACGCTGTAGAGTGCGTAAACAACTGCCAGGCTTAGACGGCCGTAATCGCAGGGCATGATGAGCAGCAGAGCAGTGGACCAAAGGGCGGAGATCCACACTATAGCCAAAGCAAGTACCGTAACTCCGGAATCTGTGGCTCCCTGAAGAAGGGCCTTTGCCCAGCTCTCAGACATCTGGTGGTACCCCTCGGGGAACATGCGCATGTGCAGCGTGCCCTTTCCACCGAGGCAGGCAATCCGCGCGCCATAGTCGCGGAGCGCGCCAGCCCATCGGAGGTTTTCGAGAACGACGCCACGAACCGCCGCGTGTCCTCCGGCGGCAAAGTAGGTGCTTCTGGCAATCAGCAGTGATTGCCCAAAGAGACGCGCCTCAGAAACCGGGCTGAATCCGCCGGCGCCCGCAGCCATCAGCACATTGAAGAAGAGCGAGAGCTGCTCATAGGCGGCGCTCATCGCATGGTAGGGCAACACCGAGAGGACGAGTCGGCTGTCCCGCTCGCGTGACCAACACGAAACAAGTTGATCAAAGCCGCCGGGCAGGAAGTAGGTGTCCGCGTCGAGGAACAGAAGTGCATTGCCGTTGGCGTTGTGCGCGCCCTTGTGGCATGCCCAGGACTTTCCTGTCCATCCAGCGGGCATGTCTCCCGGCGTGATCACGCGAGCGCCGAAGTTCTCCGCGACTGCGGCCGTGTTGTCAGTGGAACCGTCGTCAACCACCAGAATTTCCGCAGGCTGGAATGCCGATTGGCGAATCGACTGGATCAGGCGTGGCAGATTCAGTTCTTCGTTGCGCGCAGGGATAACGATGGAAATGCTCTCGTCGATGCGCGGCTCAGCCGGAAGACAGGTGGGAATGCGCCGGATGAGAAGGAAGCCGGCTGGCAGGCCGAGCGCGCACATTAAGGCAGTCAGCATCATGATTATGTGTTCGCATTCTGTTCTGCAATGAGCCGGGCGACATGCTGGCCACCGAGCGTGACCATGGGCATGCCCGCTCCTGGGTTGATGCTGCCGCCCACGAAAAAGAGGTTACGGAATTGGGAACTGCGTTTGGGAGCCTTGAAAGCGAAGTTGCTCCGGCGATCGCAAACCACGCCATAAATGGAGCCTTGATTCGAGCAATAGCGCGCCTCGATGTCAAACGGCGTCCAGAAATCCTCGACCACGATGTGGCGGCGCAAATCTTTCAGCCCCATGCGCTCCAACTTATCCAGGCAAACCTCCTTCAGTGCCACATAGTCCTCGCGGGTGGTGGGCCGGCGGTCATCGAGCGGCGGGATGTGGGGAAGAATTTTGATGTTGTCGCAGCCGGGCGGCGCCTGCGATGGGTCAGTGCGGGTTGGCGCCACCACGTAGAGAGTGGGATCGTCGGGAAGCTTGCCGTCACGAAAGACGCGGCGGAAGTGCGCGTGCAGATCCTTTGAGTATAAAAAGTTATGGTGCGCAAGCTGCGGGTAGACGCGATCGAGTCCCAGGTGAAGGACTATGCCCGAGCAGGATGGCCTGAAGCGCTCCAAGCTCTTCATCCTGGCCGGGGGCGCATTGAGCAACTTCTGCATCGCCGGAATCACTTCCATGTTGGAGACCACGTAGTCCGCCTCGAACGAGGCAGACGTTCCGTCAGAACTGCGAACTTGCACGCCGGTTACCGATCTGGCCGCGTGATCGATCTTGACGACCTCTTGCTCCAGCTGCAATTTGACGCCGCACTCGTCCAGGCGGCGACGGAAGGCGCGCGCCAGTTCGTACAGTCCGCCCGGGATATACCACATGCCAAACTCCATCTGGATGTTCGGCATCAGGTTCATGAAGGCAGGCGAATCGAGCGCGCTCGATCCCACGTATTTGATGAAGTACTCGAAGATGTCGCGCAGATAAGGATTGCTGAGGCGCTTGCGGATGCTGCCCGCCATGGACCTTAGATAATCAAGATCCCGCGCGTCCTTCCAGCCGTAGAAGCGCAGGAACTGGCCAAATGTGTCGAGGCCGTGGCGCAGGTATCCGCGCTCAACAATCTCGTATTGCTGGCGGGAGTAGGCAAGAAACTTATCGTACTCGCGGAGAACGCACGGGCCGAATCGCTCCAGTTCCAGCCGCATCTGGTCACGATCTTGCCAAAGGTCAACGACGGTTCCATCCTCAAAGAAGTTGCGCCATTGCAGATCGAGCCGCTGTAGCGTTACGTAGTCCTCAAGCCGCGTGCCATCGCCCTCAAAGATGGGCCGAAAGAACTGGGGGAGGGTAAAGATTGAAGGGCCAAGATCGAAGCTGAAACCCTTCGTCTGCAACTGATTAAGCTTGCCGCCGACGTGTTTGTTCTTTTCGATCAGCGTCACCTCAAAGCCGTCGCGCGCTAGCATGATGGATGCGGACATGCCTCCAAGCCCTGCTCCAATCACAACGACACGTTTTTTCTTCGCGTTCACGTTCATAGTCCTGACACCAGAGTGATGGTGATGCTTTTGGGGGCAGTGCCAAGGTAGAATGAACACTCGTCAAAACGTGGCGGCCCCATGCGCCCCTTGGGATTGTTCGATGCCCCTACAGGCTCCCGAGGAATGCCCAGGAAGTTGTGATCGAGCTTGTGGTTGCCGTTCCAGTCTTCATAAACGCTTACGGCGTAGGTCCCGGGAGGCAGATCCGTGTCGATGCGCATCTGCTGTGCTCCCGCGGAAATCGGCACGAACCCATGACGGATCGCCTTATTCTGGTCGCCGGGAAATCCTGAGGGCGAAGCAAAGATGAGGTAAGCGAGTTCTGCATGCGCATCATGCGTCAGGCGTACATCTATAGCGAGATGTGTTTCCGGCTTCGCCTGAGCCGTTAACCTGGTGCTGAACGCAATAACCAGAAGGAGCGGCATCAGCATGCGAATCAGACGGCCAGTAAGACCGGCATGCCCGTGGCGAAATCGAAGAAGTCCAACGAGTTGACGTCCGGTCCGCTCAGAGAATGGGAACCAGTTGATCTCCCGTGCACGCCGGTCACTGGAGAGCATGATGGTCCTTACCCGGGAGAAGGCGCGAAGACCTTCCTGCCCGTGATATCGGCCGTAGCCGCTGAAGCAATTACCTCCGAAGGCCGCATGAGGATTGGCGATGACCCGAATCACATCGTTGACAGCGCAACTTCCCGCAGAGATTCCGGTGGCCAAACGCTGCGCACGCGCACGATCGCGCGTCCACACGCTTGCACTCAGCGCAAACGCGCTTTCATTGGCAAGCCGAAGCGCCTCCTCCTCATCGGAAAACGGTGCAATGCAAAGGACAGGTCCGAAGCACTCTTCGGTGAAAATACGCGCATCGGCGGGAACTCCAGTCAGCAGCACGGGCTCGCTACCAAGGTTCACGCTGCGATCGAACGAGTTGTGCAGTGTGGCACCACGTGCAAGAGCATCTTCGATTTGCGTGCGTAGTTCGGCTGCACGGCTTCCGGAAATCGGGCACAGATCAGCCGCCGGATCTGCGTCTACACGCAGATGCGCGATCCGCTGCCTGATCCCTGCCACAAACCCCTCGTAAATCGACCGCTCAACATAGGCGCGCTTGACGCCGACACATACCTGTCCGGCATTCGAGAAGGCGCCGTAGGTGATGCCTTCGATAGCGCGGTTCATGTGGCAATCTGCAAACACAAGGGCTGCGTCTTTCCCGCCCAGTTCCAGGATCGTGGGAATGACATAGCGGGCAGCATGTTCGGCCACGCGTTGGCCGTGGTGGCTACTGCCGGTGAAAAAGATGATGTCAGGCCGGGCATCGATCAGGGCCGCGGACTGCTCAGGGCCGTCATGCAAGACCTGAACCACATCCAGCGGCAGGCCAGCCTGCTCGCAGAGCCGCGCGATCAGTGCTGCCGTCTCCGGTGTGCGTTCAGAACACTTCAAAATTACGGCATTGCCTGCTGTGAGCGCAGTGATCGCGGGGATCATCGCCAATTGAAACGGGTAATTGGAGGGGCCAATAATCAGGGCCACGCCGTGGGGCTCAAGGTGTGACTCGAACCGCGTACCGCGAAAGAGGAACGCCGGCTTGCCCACCGTGCGAGCACGCAGGATTTGAGGGGCATGAGCCTCGTAGTAGCGCATCATTTCAAGCGTTACAAGAACATCGCCTGAAAGCGCATCTAGAAAAGGCTTCGCGGTCTCATGGGCAATGGATGCGGCGATCGAATCGCAGTCTAGCGCAATCGCGCGGCGCATGCGGCTGAGAATGGTGCAGCGCCTGGCTACTCCCAGCCGCGCCCAGGCGGCCTGTGCATCGCGGGCGCGCACCACAATCTGCACTGCCTGCAGCGGACTCATGCCAGAGCCAGCTCAAATGGCCTTGCGGCCGGATGAGCAATGCCGTATTTTTGGCAGATCAGATTGGCCGAAATGCGGGCGGACTCGAAGATGGTGGGCAGTCCGCTGCCGGGGTGTGTGCCACCACCCACGAGAAAGCAGTTTTGGAACATCTCAAACTGGTTGTGCGGACGCAGGTAGAGCATCTGGTTCCAACTGTGCGCCATGTTGAACGTCGCGCCAAGAAAGACAGAGAATTTGCTTTCCCAATCCTGCGGAGTAACGATCATCTCCCGCTGGATGTGGGGCGTCACGTCGCCATAGGGCGTGCGCTCGCGCAGAATGCGAAAGATCAGCTCCCGCATCTCCTGCTTCTGCTCTTGCCAGTCGATGCAGCTGGTGTTATTGGCAACCGGCACGAGAATATAGAGCGCGGAATGACCAGGCGGCGCGCCGGAGGGATCGGTCTTGCAGGAATTCCGGATGTAGAGCGAGATGTCTTCGAAGCTGCGATGGCCATGCGTGATGGCTTCGATGTTCTTCTTGTAATCGCGCGCAAAAACGATCGTGTGATGCTCTGCATCGTATTCTCTATCGAGCCCTAGATACATCATGAAGGTCGAACACGAAAACCTGCGTTTGCGCAGTTGTGACGGCTTGTAGCGTCCCAGATCCTTCTCGTCGAAAAGCGTGGCCATCGCGTGGCCGAAGTCCGCGTTGATGATGACGTCATCGCAATAGACCTTCGCGCCACTTGCCAACTCCACTCCCACGGCGCGGCGTCCATCCACAAGCACGCGGGCGACCGGCGACGAAGTGTGGATCTCAGCGCTTTCTTCACGGCTGACTTCGGCAAAGGCCTGGGT
>JAJZVZ010000030.1 GCA_021846945.1 Acidobacteriota bacterium
CGGATACCGGGAGCCGGCCACGCTGCGCACCCTGGTCTTTACTTGCGGCGCCATCCTGGGCCGCGCCGGCAGGCGGATCGTCCTGCACCTGTCCCAAAGCTGGGGCGGAGTGAAAACACGTAACCCACTGATCGACAGCATCTTCCGGTGGGAATTTCCAACTTCGCCGAAGTTGGAACTCGCGCCTGAAACTTGACCTCTTACCCCTCCCACCGCCATCCGGCACCAGATCAGAAACAAGGCTCAACTTCGGAATTCAGGATAATTCAACCGAGGGCCCCCCGGTCACCCTCGCTCTTGGGGACCGGGGAGGATGGCCATCTTCGGTCTCGTTCTTGATGGCCGTAACAATAACTCCCATGTTGGCGAGTGCCCGGAAGGCCATGCAGATATTTCGAAAAAATAAACTTAGGCGCCCGTCGGCGACGGTGACCTCTGATCAATCTCCGTCGCGAACCGTGAGCAGATCGCCCGACCAAGATTTTTACATTTGGGAAACACCGTCGCGTTGGATCGCTTGGCCCGGTAACCTGGCACGCGATTGCCTTTCAGCCTCGCTGACTCGTGGCAGCATTTCGCTGTCATGGGCGGCAGCAACGCCCTGTTTTTGCATGGGTTGCCGGAACGCCAGAGGCGGGCATTCCGCGGTCGCGATTGGCGGCGAACCCGGGGAATCGATTAGGCTCAAAGCAGTCTACGCACGATGCCGACCGATGCTGCCCACGCACGTTATCCCCTGAGCCAGGGCGTGAACCCGTGGCTGGTAACCGCGGCTGTGATGTTGCCCACCTTTATGGAGGTGCTGGACACGGCCATCGCATCCGTGGCGCTGCCCTATATCGCGGGAAGCCTGTCGGCCTCGAACGACGAAGCGACCTGGGTGCTCACCAGCTATCTGGTGGCGAATGCCGTGATCCTGCCGGCCTCGAACTGGTTTGCGCGCAAATTCGGGCGCAAGCGCTTCCTGATGACCTGCGTGGTGATCTTTACCATTGCCTCGTTCTTTTGCGGAGCGGCGCCGACGCTGGGGGTAATCCTGCTGGCGCGCATCATGCAAGGCGCCGGCGGCGGCGCGCTGCAGCCGCTGTCGCAGGCGATCCTGCTTGAGAGCTTTCCGCTCGCGCAACGCTCGATGGCCATGGCCGCGTATGGCCTGGGGATCGTGCTGGCGCCAGTGCTGGGGCCAACGCTGGGCGGATGGCTCACCGATACCTTCAGTTGGAGATACGCGTTCTACATCAACATCCCCGTCGGCATTCTGGCTATAGCGATGATCCATCGGTTCGTGCACGATCCACCCTACATCAAGCACGCCAAGGTGGGGCCGTTCGACAACCTGGGATTCGGCCTGTTGTGCGTGTGGACCGGCTGCCTGCAGGTGGTGCTGGACAAGGGACAGGAGGATGACTGGTTTGGCGCGGTGTGGGTGCGCTGGGCGGTGGTGGCGCTGGTGGTGGCGCTGGTGTGGTGGATCTGGCGGTCGTGGTCCAATCCGGATGGCCTGGTTAACCTGCACGCGCTCAAGGACCGCAACTTCCGCACCGGCTGCTTCATGATTGCGCTGCTGGGAATGTGCATTTACATCACCATTGCCATGCTGCCGCTCTACTACCAGGAAGTAATGGGGTACACGGCCTTCTGGGCGGGGCTGGTGGTGGGGCCGCGTGGCCTCGGCTCCTTTATCGGTTCGCCGATTATCGGCGTGCTGGGATCGCGCATCGACAACCGCAAGCTGTTGAGCGCGGGCTTCCTGGGTTTTGGCGCATGCGCGATGCTCTTCGGCTCGGTGGATCTGAACATCGGGCCTTTGACGCTGCTGCTGCCGATTATCCTCACCGGCTTTGCGTTGAGCTTCGTGTTTGTGCCGCTGGCCACAATGACGACCTCGACGATTCCCTATAAGGAGATGGGAAACGCGACTGGACTCTTCAACATGCTGCGCAACATCGGCGGGTCGGTCGGAATCTCGATGGCCACCACCGCGGTGATCCGCCGCTCGGATCTGCACCAGACCTACCTTGCGGGACACCTCGCGCCGTCGAGCTGGTTGCTGCAGCAGAAGGCCGGGATGATGGCAGGGTTTTTAAGTCATCGGCTGGGGCCAGCCGCGGCGCGGCCAGGCTCCTACGGATTGTTATACGGCCAGATGCAACAGCAATCGGCGCTGCTGGCCTATGTGGATGTCTTCCGCTGGACGGCGCTGCTGGCATTCTTCTGCGCCGCCGCGACGTGGCTCTTCAAGAAGCCGCCCAAGCATGGATCGCTCCCACCCGGAGTACATTGAGAAATGCGAATGCTGCGGCGAACTCTGGCCCCGTGTGCCTGCCGGCGAATTTGAGTAACACCATGGCAATGCACTTATTCCGGCTTTCATCCTGCCGGCCTGATCTCCACTGCGTTGGACGCATCGCCGGAGAAGCACTCTGCATTTGCGATCTTCGTCGGCCGCAAGATAGCGATTCTTGTTACTGCGGACGGCGCGCGGCGCGCTGCTTGGCTGCCTGCAGCAACTGATCGAATTCGCTGCGAGACATCTTCAGCTTTGCAGGATGCGCGTCGATCCACTTGGCGAAGGCGTCATACTTCGCTACATTCCACCCGCCTTCAAACATGCCTTTGTTTTCGCCTTCCCGGTTTCGCTCGAAGTTGTACTCGTCGGTGAGCGATGTGAACTCGGCGGAGCTGATGGCCTGTTCAGCAAGAATGGCGGGAACGAACACGACACCCTGGCGCGGCTTGCCGATCACCAGATCACCGGGCAGCACAACGGCGTTGCCGATGCGGATGGGCACGTTGATCCCGGTCAGCTCCATGTCAGCCCATGCGGTGGGATCGTAGCCCTTGAACATGCCATTGAAGTCCGGGATTTCGCGAAGCTCCTGCAGATCGCGGACACCGGCGTCGAAAACGAAGCCGGCATGCGTATGACCCGCGATGCCATTGCCGAGGTTGGAGCCTATCAGCGTTCCGTACTGGATCTTTCCAAAGCCGTCGGCGACATACACGTCGCCGTCCTGCAACTCGGCAATGGGCCAACTGTTCGTTCCAGTCGCCGCTCGCCCTTCCGCTTTGCCCTCCGCCAGGATCGCCTGCCGCATATCGGGCCGCGTGGGCATGTATTGCGCGGTTAAAGCGCGGCCGATAATTGGCCGATCCAGATGGAGCGCCTGCCAGTCGCCCTCGAACTGGCATCGGTAACCATGCGCTTCAAGAAATTCCCATACGTCTTCAATGGTCATGCTGGCGGCGCGCTTGAGCAGATCGTCAGGCAGCTTTGGGCGGCCATCTGGAAAACGCGGCCCCTTCCATTCCGAGGTGTAAAAGAGAATCTGGTCCCGCGTCATCTTTACCTGCGCGGAGGCAGGTACTCCGCTCCATGCCGCGCATGCGATCAGAAGGCTCAAAATTGCCTTTTTCATTGAGAGCATTCTCTCCTTTTGACAAGATTTCGATACTCGAACGGATGTGCGGGCGCAGTGTTCCATTGGCCTGAGCCATCGCGTGACACAAGCTAGTGTCTGTTAACACTACCAGGGCGAACGGCGTTGCGAGCAAAAATCGCGCCAGACGCGGCGCCGGGCGAAGGCTGTGGCAGGCCCCACCGTCGAGACCGGCAACAAAGGATGGCGCGATTTTCGCCGCACCCCTTCGGGACGGGAGCCAATTTTCTCGATTTCGTTGTCGCTCGTCGCTCCAGTATCCAGTTACAGCGCGCTCCTCGCTCCTGGAACTCGGAAAAATTGGCTCCCGTCGCCGCCGTCCTGGTAGTGTTAACAGACCCTAGATGAGGCGTATCGGCAATGTCAAGGAGAAAAGCCGCGGCGATGGCGCGGAGCGAGAGCACGCTCGACCGGCGCACGAGGCATCACCGGGGGTTGACCACGCTGCGCGTAAGCTCGCCATTCACCATGCGCCAGATGCCGAGCGGATTGTTGTCCTTTAACTCCGCTGGAAGTGCCGCGTGAGGAAAGTCCTGATAGCAGACAGGCCGCACGAATCGATAGATGGCCAGCGTGCCAACCGATGTGGCGCGGCTGTCGCTGGTGGCGGGATACGGACCGCCATGCACCATGGCATGGCAGACTTCGACGCCGGTCGGAAAGCCGTTTACGATGAGCCTTCCCGCCTTGCGCTCCAGAACAGCGATGAGATCAGCGTACTCCGCAATATCGGCGTCGGTGCCGTGCAGGGTCGCGGTAAGTTGCCCTTCGAGCGAGCGCAGCAGCAACAGCAACTCCCGCCTGTCTTCGTAGCGGACCACGAGCGCGGTAGGCCCAAAGAGTTCAGTCATGAGCTCCGGCTTCTGCTTGAGGTCGCCCGCGCTGATCTGCAGGATTACCGGGACAGCGTGCGTATTTTCACTACCCTCAGAGGCAGCCTGCGCCACCGTTTCCACGCCTCTGCTCTCGCGGCGATGTGCCACGCCGGAGCGGTAGTTCCTGGCGATGCCCTCGGTAAGCATCGGAGAAATCGCTGCCTGTTCCACACGGTTGCTGAGTTCCGCCACCAGCGCGTCGGCATGCTCGTTGCGCGGCAGGAAGACCAGGCCCGGCTTGGTGCAGAACTGTCCCACGCCCAGTGTGAAGGATCCGAAGAGCCCCTGGGCGATCTGCGCGCCGCGCGTCCGCAGGGCCTCAGGCAGCACGATGACCGGATTGGCGCTGCTCATTTCCATAAAGCACGGGATCGGCTCCGGACGCCCCGCGGCCCGGTCCATCAAAGCCTTGCCGGCCGTCAACGATCCCGTGAACCCGACACCCTTGATGATCGGGTGCTCCACCAGCTCGCAGCCCAGTTCCGCTCCCGCCGCAAACAGCAAGGCAAAGACGCCCGGCGGCAGCCCGCACTCCCGCACGCTGCCGCTGATCACTTGGCCAACCAGTTCGCTTGTGCCCGGATGCGCGGGATGCGCCTTGACGACAACGGGATTGCCCCCGGCCAGCGCGGAGGCAGTGTCGCCACCCGCGACCGAAAAAGCCAGCGGGAAGTTGCTTGCGCCGAAGACAGCGATGGGCCCGAGCGGCCGCAACACGGAGCGGATATCGGCTCTCGGCAGCGGCTTGCGGTCCGGCTCGGCGGGATCGATGCGCGCATTGACCCACGAGCCCTCCTCAACGACCTGCGCGAAGAGACGAAGCTGATTCACAGTGCGCGCCAGTTCGCCCTTCAGGCGCGCCTCTGGCAGGGCTGTTTCGTAGTGCGCGCGCTCGACCAGCTCTGCCGCAATCGCGTCCAGGCCGGCCGCGATGTGGCGCAGGAAGACGGCTTTTTGCTTGCCGGGCAGCTTTCCGTAGGTCGTAAATGCTTCTTCGGCGAGCCTGGCCGCGGTATCCAGATCTTCCAGCGAGGCGCCATGATAGACCGGATCGAGCGCTGCTCCAGTGGCCGGGTTGAAACCCCTAAACGCTGTCCCATTTCCCAGGCGGGATTCACCGTCAACAATCGAATATCCGTGTAGCACCCTATGCTCCGATCAGAATTCTGTGCCGCGCGCTGATGGCGCGCAGCCGCTTCGATTCTACTACCCGCGCGAGATCCCGCCGCGCTGGGGATGTAAGCTGGTCGAGGAGTCATGATCGCATGTTGAAGTCAGGAATTTTGAATCCGAACGTCCTGTCGCTGCTGAGCCGCGTGCGCCATACCAACACGCTGGTGATCGCTGACCGGGGATTTCCCTTCTGGCCGCAGATTGAGACGGTTGATCTCTCGCTGGTTGACGACCTGCCCCGCGTGCTTGACGTGCTGCGGGCGATCCGGCCCAACTTCGAGATCGGTCATGCCTGGATGGCCGAGGAGTTCCGCGGCGCCAACAGCGAGTCGACGCGCATGCGGTTCGAAGCAACGCTCGACGGGATTCCGCTCACGCTCGAACCACACATCGAGTTCAAGAAACGCGTTCCGGCGGCCATTGGGCTCATTCGCACCGGCGATACCACACCGTACGCGAACCTGATTCTGGAGTCAGCTTAATCGGGAGGCATCCGGCGCCAACCGTTCCAACCTGCAAAGCGCCCGTGTACACTGAACACTCTATGAGTTGTCTGTTCTGCAAGATTGTTGAAGGCGCCATTCCCTCGACCGCCGTGTACCAGGATGAGCTCTGTTACGCCTTCGCGGATATCAACCCCAAGGCGCCGGTTCACGTGCTGGTTGTGCCGCGCGCGCATATCGACTCACTGCACGATACAGGCGCGAATCACCGCGCACTGCTGGGACATCTCTTCTGGGCTGCGACAGAGATCGCCCGGCAAAAGGGACTCGGCCAGGGCTACCGCGTGGTGGTGAATATCGGGGAGCATGCCGGGCAATCTGTGGACCACCTGCACCTGCATCTTATGGGTGGCCGACCGATGGCGTGGCCCCCGGGATAAAGGCGAGAGGCGGGGAATAAGGGAATGGGGAGCAGGGAACTGGAATGAAGTTTTCTCAAAAAAATCAGATAGCCGGACCAGAGACACTTTTCGGAGTATGAGGGAGCAAGAGAAGGCTCGGGATTTTGTTTTCCCGGAGACAAAATCAGCACCCGCATTCCGTAAACGGGCGTGAATCTGCCGGAAACCGGCGGCCATCTTTCAACTTCTTGTTCCCGTGTTCCCTATTCCTTCGTTCCCTGCTTTTCTTACACCGGTTGCGGCGCGTACTCGTCTTCCTCTTCGACTCCGTAGCGGCGCAGCAGATTGGGCAGGCTCTGCGAAAAGGCGGAGCGCGGCATAACCGTGTCACAGCCAGCCTCCAGCGCCTTCATTTTCAGGTCGCCCTGCAGGTGGCTCAGGAAACCGATGATGGAAATGGCCTTCTTGTATTTCGCCTTGAATTTGGGAATGAGCGTCATGGGCTTGGCGTTCAGGTTATTCAGGTCAAAGACCATCAGAGTGGGCCGCTCGGTGTCCGGCAGGTCGCTCAGGCGCGCCACCGACTCCTTATCGCCCTTCACGAACTCGACCTTCACGCCCAGTTTCCGCGCCGTCTCCTGAATCTTGGCCAGGAAAAACAGGTCTTCAATGAAGCAGAAGATGCGCGTCGGCGCATCCTCACGAACGGCGGCCGGCGCCTGCGGCGCAAAGTCTTCCTGATAATTGCTGGCATAGCCGTTGCCCATAAATTGAATGGTGGAGGGCGGACCGTCGGCCACATTGCCGTTCGCGGCGCGATAGCTGTGGTCCATCGGTCCCACGAAGGTGCGTGGCCCCTTCTGTTTGCCCTTCCGCTTGCCCTGATGCGGCGAGGCAATATTGTTGCCGGGCTGCGCGGCCCCATTCTTCTGGAAGAACTTCTTTTTCTTCCGGCCCTGGTTCGGGCGTGGCTGTCTCGGCCTGGACTGCGCCGGAGGAGCCTGCGGCTGCATTTGCCCCTGCGGCTGCACTTGGCTTTGTGGCTGTATCTGGGGCTGCTGCGCCTGCACTTGCCCGTTCTGCTGGCTGGACTTGTTCTTGCGCCGCCGTCTCCGGCGCCGATGCCCTTGCGATTGCCCCTGGGGCATCTCCGGAGCGGGCCCCACTTCAGGTTGGGGCTGCGTCAATTCTGTCGTCATGCTTATACTTCCTGGCACTGAGTGACTAACTGGTGAAAATTGAGTTTGCGGCTTCAGCCACTTTTAACCGGGTGCTGAACTCCTCATTAGCTGTCGCCGGTCCGGTTTAAACAGCAGACACAGCAATGGCCGGTCCGCCTCCTTGCAGGCGTCAGGTAAATTGCCGCGGAGTCACTCCGCCCGCGATTTACCGCGACTTTCAGAAGCCTGAGCGTTGCCCCCAGAAACGTTGTGCTTCAGGCAAGTTTCTCGATGACCGCACGCAGTTCCGGCAGAGAACGCCCTCTTGCAGGGACCCGTCTTGCGGATCGCGCCGGCTCACCTTGTGCGGCACAACCTTTCGGCCTCTGTGAAAATGCTGCAGCCGCTTTCTACACGGGAACCTTTTCTTCAAGCTCCCTCGATTTATCGGAACCGATTCGGCGCGGCTAGTGCTTTTCTCAGGTAATGCCCTTCCTACATGAGCTTCGCCAGCATTCATTTCGTGAGAATTAAACCTGCTGGCGATCTTTGCTTGCTCGGCGGCGAGCTTGCTCTACCCGGTTCGGGTCGCCCGCGTCAGCCGCTTGATAGGCAAATTTGATACTACAGCGAAGCGCCCCGGCTGGCAAGTTGACTCTTTATGCACTACGGCAAAACCGCGGCCGGTTTGTCCTGATGTGAACTTGTGAGCTCTTTGCCCGGCCGTCCCTCCCTGGGGACGCGACGCCTTGAAGGTCACGCCTTCAGAATACAGCATTGCCCGTCTCGCCATATCCGCGCTTCCCTGAGATTTTAAGGTATCCTTCGCGCTGGCGGTGTTGACCATCAGATACACAAAACGCTACCCGTCTGGGTAGCGTTTTGTGTATCTGATTAAGCCACTGGCCTCCCGTACTACATGTGGCTGGCGGCAATCTCCGCCTTCTGCGTCGCAGGATCCCCGGCTGGTTTATCCCTCTTTGGGGGAACCGCCTCTCGAGCGGTTTTTCCTGCCGGGGTCCTGCCAATCACTGGCCTGGCTGGATCAGCCTCCAGCCCTTTGTTACATCACTGGCGCTTTGGTAATTGCAATCGGCGTGCCGTTTGCAACTCCTTTTATTTTTCATTTACTTACGCGAGAATCCAGATCAGGATTGTCTGCATTCTGGTATCTCATCGGAGAGGATCCTCCCAAAAACCGTAGATCGCATCCTCAGTGCTGGCATTGGGGACAGTAGTGGGTTCCGCGCCCGGCCAGGAGGATCCGCCGGATGGGCGTCTGGCAGCGGCGGCAGGGCTCGCCCGTGCGCCGGTAGACGCAATGCTCAAGCTGGAAAAAGC
Source organism: Acidobacteriota bacterium (assembly GCA_021846945.1). GTDB lineage: Bacteria > Acidobacteriota > Terriglobia > Terriglobales > Acidobacteriaceae > Telmatobacter. Next base: position 8,834 of record JAJZVZ010000030.1, read on the forward strand.
CACGCACGCCGTTGGCATCCACATAATCCGACACGGACGAACCGCCGAGCCGGATCGCGTGTTCCAGCACTTCACGCAGAGCCAGCCGCAACCGTTCCATCTCTGTCCGGCTCAGGCGTCCGGCCTGGCGGCGCGGCCGGATGCCCGCATGAAAGAGGCTCTCGTCCGCGTAGATATTGCCCACCCCAGCCAGCAGCGTCTGATTGAGCAGCGCGGCCTTGATGGGCAACTGGCGGCCGTGAAACAGCGCGGCAAACGCCTCCGGCCCGATGGACAGCGGCTCCGCGCCCGGCCCGGAAAAACCTGCCTCGCGGCGCAGATCGCGAAATTCGAGGCGTCCGAAGCGGCGCGGATCGACAAAGCGCAGCTCCCGGCCGCTGGCCAGGCAGAGCCGCGCGTGCGTATGGGACTCCACCGGGCTTTCCGGGGTCGTCACCAGTAGCCGTCCAGTCATGCCAAGATGAACAATCCATTGTGCTTCGGGCACTGAGGCGCGGCGGATCCGGTCACCGGCTCCGGGTCCGGATGCCGAACCCAACTCACAGACAATATGCTTGCCGGTCCGGTGCGCGCCGAGCAGAGTCCGCCCCGCAAGGCCTTCGGACTGGTTCTTGGCAGGCGTCTTGAAGAGCCTCGGGTGGCGGCTGAACCAGGCCTGGATGATGCGATCCCCCCGCAGCCGTTCATCCACGCCACACGCTATGGTTTCCACCTCGGGTAATTCAGGCATCGCTTCATTTTAGTGAAAAAAGCGCCTCTGCCGGAACGGAGGCGGTCTCTTCAAAGATGCTCACTTATTGCCGCCGGACTTATGAAGTCTATGAATACGACTCGCCTCAAAACTCACAATCTTCCACTCGCCCTTCGGGTTCTGAACGTAGACGCGGGTATACCGGTAGCGGCCCGAGACAACTCCTTCAGGAGTCGTGCCACGCGCCTCGGCCATTGACGTGACCAGCGCAGTCTTGCCGTAAAAGCGAACCTTGCGGTCGAAGAGTTGGAGGCTGGTGAAGTGCAACTGGCCTGAGCGGAGGTAGGCCAGGGTCTGTTCTTTGGTTTGAAGTGTTCCAGACGACGTAATCGCCAGGTAATCGTCAGCCAGCAGGCCGTCCAGGGCGTTTATATTGCCCTTCAGGATGGCATCGCGCCAGGTTTCTTCAAGTTGGAAGATCTCGCGCCGGTATTCGTGCTTCTGCGCCTTGGGCATCCCCGCATAAATAGGAGTCGCGCAGACTACTCCCAAAAGCAGCGGAATGAGCATCGCCATTCGCACTATCCGGAGGCTCCTAGGCGGCGAGAGGCTGTTTTTGGCACCCTGCATAAGCGTAAAGGATACTAGCCCCCCAAAGGTTCAGCGGTCAATGCCATGCACGAGGAATTTCCTCTGCCCCCAATCTCCCTCGCAGGGGGAAGAACCCACGTTCCTCGGGCTGGATCTATCGGTCATTGGACTCGGCGGACGGCTTAAACGAGAGCAATCAGGCTTTCGAGGTCGCGATCCTTCATTCTCTGAAAGAGGTGACCGACGGCGTACTTCTTGAAATGCGGGGTTTCGCGGTGGGCGGCCAGAGCCTGCTCGTCGCGATATTGCTCATAGATGACGACCGTGCCAGGATCATCCTGGAGCACATGGGGGATATAGGTGACGCATCCTGGCTCAAGGCGCGAAGCGGCGGTGAGCAGACGCAGGGATTCAGCGATAGCAGCGCGATCTTCGGGATCAAACCTGAAGCGAACGACAAAACTGACCATAGAATGGGCTCCCCTTCGGCCTGAGCGGCAGAGTCCCAGGGTGTCCTCAAGTTTACCTTATGCGTGCATGCTTTCAAGAGCCTTGGCGAACTCCGGCAATACGGCGATCTGGTCCCGCTCCGGGCCGGTGGAAACCATGCCGATGCGGGCGCCGCTCTCGCGCTCCTGGAAGTGCAGGTAATCCTGCGCCGCTTTGGGTAGTTTTTCAAACTCGGTAATGCCCTCGGTGGACTGGCGCCATCCCTTCAGCGTTGTATAGCGCGGCTTCACGCTTCCCAATCCCCGGACATCCGCCGGGATCTCATCGGTCACTTTACCGTCAATCTCGTAACCAATGCAGACCGGAATCTCGTCCAGCTCATCGAGCACGTCAAGCTTGGTCACCACCAGCCACTCAGCGCCGTTGATCTGGTTCGAGTAGCGCAGCAGCGGAATATCGAGCCAGCCGCAGCGCCGCGGGCGGCCGGTCACAGCGCCGTACTCGTTGCCGCGCGCCCTCAGCAGGTCGCCGACCGGCTCGTGAATCTCGGTTGGGAACGGCCCTTCGCCCACGCGCGTGACATACGCCTTGGTCACGGCAACCACGGTCCCGATGGCCGTTGGTCCCACGCCGGTTCCGGTGCAGGCGCCGCCGGCAGTGGCCGACGAAGACGTGACAAACGGGTAGGTGCCGTGATCGATGTCGAGCATGGTGCCTTGCGCACCCTCGAACATCACGCTGCCGCCCTTGGCAAGAATCTGGTTGAGCAGCCGTCCGCTGTCAGCCACGAAGGGACGTACCTGCTCGGCCGCGGCGGCGTATTCCTCGTACATTTTGGCTGGGTCCAGCGGATCGGTGCCGAACAAAGTGCGGGCAATGGCGTTCTTTTCCGCGCAAGCCGCCTCGATGTGCGTCTTGAGGAGCGCCGGATGCAGCAGGTCCACGATGCGCAGCCCGCTGCGCGCCATCTTGTCCTCGTATGCCGGCCCGATGCCGCGGCTGGTGGTGCCGATCTTCTTGCGTCCCGGCGCACTTTCGGCCGCCAGCTCAATCATGCGGTGATACGGAAGAATCACCTGGGCGCGATTTGAGACGAAGAGCTGTCCGTCCACCGCTACGCCCAGCTCGCGCAGCCGGGCCACTTCATGCAGAAAGGCCAGCGGATCCAGCACCACGCCGTTGCCGATGATGGCTTTGCACCCCTTCCGCAACACTCCGCAGGGAATCAGCTGAAGGACAAAGCGCTGCCCGCCGATGATGACCGTGTGGCCGGCGTTATGGCCACCGGCGTAACGCGCCACGGCGGAGAACCGCTCGCTCAGCACATCCACAATCTTGCCCTTACCCTCGTCACCCCACTGGGCGCCCAGCACTACTGCCGTTTTTGCTCGCATCTCGTCCCCGGATCCTGCCGTTCAACCGCATATTCGAAAGATAGCCCCGCGCCTGCAGTCCTCTGCGTGAACCTGCAAATCGCCAGGCCTTCAAACTGAAGGCGCAGGCCTCATGGTCCGCACCCTGTTTTCTGCACCATGTTTGATGATAAACCCTACTTGTATTTGGGCGGCCAGGTTGAAGATTACGCCCGCTGATTTAGACTCTCTACGGAGACTCACCATGAAACATTGCATGATGAATCGTTCGCGAGCAGCCGCCGTTCTCGCTTCCATTCTTTTCCTGGCCTCCTTCACGCTCTTCTCTTCCGCTTTGCAGGCGCAATCCAGCGAGCCCGCTTCCGGCCCGGGAAGCGCCTACTCTGTTCCCAAGGCGCAACTCATGCAGCCCGAGACTTTGCACAAGCTGCTGCAGGCGCGCGGAGCGCAAAAGCCCCTGGTGCTTCAGGTCGGCTTCCACATGCTTTACGCCGAGGCGCACATCCCCGGCGCCGAGTATGCGGGACCGGGCGCCGAGCCTTCAGGGTTGCAGAATCTGCAGAACCGGGTAAGCAAGCTGCCGCACAACAAGCTGATTGTGCTTTACTGCGGCTGCTGCCCCTGGGGCCACTGCCCGAACGTCGGTCCCGCCTACGCCAGGCTGCGCCAGATGGGCTTCACGAATGTAAAGGTACTTTACCTTCCCGACAACTTCGGCGCTGACTGGGCCAACAAGGGCTATCCTGTCGTGCAAGGTCAATAGCAGGGCCATGCTGCGACGAATTCCGGGCGCGAAGACACAGACGCGAATGCAGTGGGGCGTTCTTTGCCGCAACGCTGGCGCGAAGCTGGTAGTGTGCGCTTGTCTCGCTGCCCTTGCTGCGCCGCCGGCGTCTGCGGCCACTTCCATGCTGCACAAGCCGGCGCCCGTATTTGTGCGCACCGACCTCAACCACCGCAAACTTGATCTCCGCGCCTACCGCGGCAAGGTCGTGCTGCTGGACTTCTGGGCCTCGTGGTGCGCTCCGTGTCAGGTGGAGATGCCGCGTTTCGCGGCGTGGCAGCGGCAGTACGGGCCACGCGGCTTGCAGGTCATCGGCATCTCGATGGACGACGACCCGGCGGCGGCGCGCAAGGTGGTTGAAAAGCTCAAGTTGAATTATCCCGTCGCCATGGGCGATGTCAAGCTGGGCGAGAGCTACGGTGGAGTTCTCGGCCTGCCGCTCACCTTTCTCATTGATCGCCGCGGCATCATTCAGGCCAGGTTCAGCGGTGAAGCCGACCTGAATGCAATGGAGCAACAGCTCAAGGCGCTGCTGGGGCGGTGAAGCGGATTGCTGATCCTGCTGGCTGGAGTGGTGGTATATTTGGCGGCAGAAAAGCAATAACATAGTTTGCTTCTGAAAGGGCTGGTGCACGATGGCCAGGCGCGTTTCCTGTCTGCTGAAATCCCATAGGAAAACCCTGCTGCTTGCTGCTGGCCTGATGGTTATGGTGGGGCCGGTGTTTGGGCAGGGAGGCGCGCCCGCGGCAAAGGATGAGGGCGGCAAGCCACTTGCATTCGACGTGATTTCGGTAAAACCTTCCAAATCCCAGAGCATGTGGTGGAGAACAACGCCAGACGGCTTTCACGCAGGGGGCGCGATCGTTTGGAGCCTGATGATGAGCGCTTACGGCATCCTGCCCGATCAGCTTGTTGACCTTCCTGGATGGGCAACCTCCGACCGCTTCGACATTCAAGCCAAAATGGATGAAGAGACCGCTGCCGCTTGGAACAGACTTCCTCGAAATGAACGGAGCCGTCGACTGGCGCTCATGGAGCAAGCCCTCCTCGCCGGCCGCTTCCAACTCAAAGTCCACCATGAAACCAGAAATCTTCGCGTGTACGATCTGGTGATCGCCAAAGGCGGTCTCAAAATCAAGGAGTCGCCTGCAAATGTAAGCTCCTACTGGACCATGGGCGGCGGGCGGCTTGGCGGCAAGGGGATCGGGATTGACAGTTTTATATTCAGTTTGTCAGGGGCGGTAGGTCGCTTCATTGTCAACAAGACCGGCCTGAGCGGCAAATACGACTTCACCCTCAAATGGACTCCGGATGGGATGCCGGAGACGGCCGACTCCGGGCCGTCGATCTTCGCCGCGCTTCAGGAGCAGCTTGGCCTGCAGCTCGTCCCTGCCAAGGCGCCTGTCGATGTCATCGTCGTCGATCACATCGAAAGACCCTCGCCCAATTAGAAGATCGCCTTCCCTTCTTCCGAAACTCTGCCTCGGCATGGGTGCGTCCTGCTATATTTTCTAACGCGAAAGATTCTTCGTCTGGATCGCGGAGTAAACGATGAAGATAAGGAGAAAACGATGAATTGGAACGAGAGCACGAGGCGGTCGTTCTTGAAGCAATTTGGCGCGGCAGGCGCGATGGCCATGGCCGCGGCCAAGTCAGAAGGATTGAGTTTACCCGCGGCGCAGGCCGCCGGAGCGCAGTCCGGCACAACACCCGCCGACGAAAGGCAGGCCGCCACGCGCGCCCAGCGGATGCAGTGGTGGCACGAGGCCAAGTTCGGCATGTTCATCCACTGGGGGCTTTACAGCGTGATCGGGCAGCACGAATGGGCCAAGGAGGTCGAGGGTGTTCCCATTCCGCAATACGAAATCCTGGCCAAGCACTTCAAGCCCAAGCCCAACGCGGCTCGTGACTGGGCGCGGCTGGCCAAGCGCGCCGGCCAGCGCTACATGGTAATGACCACCAAGCACCACGAGGGCTTCTGCAACTTCGACACCAAGCTGACCAACTACAACGCCGTGCAGCAAGGCCCGGGCCGCGACCTGGTGCGCGAGTACGTTGAGGCGGCGCGCGCCGAAGGGCTGCGCGTGGGCTTCTATTACTCGCTGATGGACTGGCACCATCCCGACGGCGCCAAGTGCAAGACCGACGAGGCTGCGCGGCGCCGCTTCGTTGACTACACGCACGGCCTCATCCGCGAGCTGATGACCAACTACGGCAAGATCGACGTCCTCTGGTACGACGTGGATTGGCCACTCACCCCCGAAGAGTGGGAGTCAGAGAAGATGAACCAGATGGTCTTCGAGCTGCAGCCGGAGATCATCGTCAACAACCGCAACGGCCTGCCCGGCGACTTCTCCACGCCGGAGCAACACATCACCGCTTCAGAAGCGGGTCGCGCATGGGAGACCTGCATGACGCTCAACGATAGCTGGGGCTTCAACCGCGGCGACGATGCCTGGAAGACGCCGAAGGAGATTGTCGATAATCTGGCCACAGTGTCAAAAGGAGGCGGCAATTATCTGCTCAACATTGGACCGGAGCCGGATGGTTCGATTCCGCCACAAACCATCGCGGTGCTGGAAGAGGTGGGCCGGTGGCTCGACACCAATGGCAAGGCTTTCTATGGCACTGATCGCTGCAACGCCGGCGGGAATGTGAATTGCAACTACACGCGCCGCGGCAACACGCTGTACATCCATCAGCACTTCTGGCCCGGCCACACGCCGGCGGCGGAGTGGCTGAGCTTCTACCAGCCGGAGGTGGTAGTCGCCATCGGCGGCCTCAAGCCCAAAGTGCTCTCGGCCCGGCTGCTCAAGACCGGCCAGAAGGTCGACTTCACCCAGGATGAATTCAGCGTTCGATTCACCGGCCTGCCGCTGGTGGCGCCGGATCAGCCGGCGACAGTCATCGAAGTGGAGTGCGACGGAGAGCCAACGGTGAACCATGCCGCCATGCGTCCGCTGTGGCCGCGCTATAAAGTCGGCATCAGCATCTGAACCGCTGAGAGCGGATCAGATGCGATAGGCGTGAACTTTATCGCAAATCAACCGGAGACTGTCTTTGAGGTTGCCTGAGGCGGTCTTGAAAGCATCGGCGTCAATCGTCAGCGGCGCGCCCAGCACTACCAGCGGCGCGCCGTACTCCGGCGTGCGGATCGCCTGCTCCACGGAAAGACCGCCGACCGCCTGCACGGGAACGCTCACCGCCGCGACCACCTCGCGCAATTGGTCGAGCGGCGTGGGGCAGGGCTTGCCTGCCGCGGCAAGGCCCCGACGCTCGTCGTAGCCGATATGGTGGATGACAAAGTCGCAGCCGTAATCCTCCAGGCGCCTGGCGGCGGCAATCTTGTCCTCGGCTCCCAGGTTGTCTCCCATCACGGCAATGCCGAAGTCCTGTCCCGCCTTCACCGCCATCTTGATGGTCTCAGGATGCGCGCGCTCCATCACCACTACGTGCGTCGCCCCGGCCTTCGCCATCAGCTCGGCCTCCAGCCAGCCGCCGTCCATTGTTTTCAGGTCGGCAACAATGGGCACGCCGGGAAACTCGGCGCGCAGTGCGCGGACGCCATTCATGCCTTCGGCGATGATGAGCGGCGTTCCCGCCTCCAGCCAATCCACGCCCGCGCTCATGGCGAGGGCCGCGGTTTCGAGAGCTTCGGGGATGGAGGTTAAATCAAGCGAAATTTGAACAATGGTATGCATCGTCACACACCTTAGATGCCAAAATGGTGGTCGATTTTTGCCCTGAGAAATTGCGCCGATTCGCGCAGCTCCTCCATTCCGTTCACGCCATCTTCAATGGAGATCCACGAGTCGAACCCAACCGAACGCAGCACGGAGAAGATCCTGTCGTAGTCGTTCATTCCCTTTCCGATCACGCCATGGGACAGGCGTTTGGCGTAGCCGAACGAGTCCTCTTCCTTGCGCAGGTCCTCGATGGTGCCGTACTTCAAGTAGCGGTCGCTTGCATGCATCGAAACCACACGAAGCTTCACCCGATCCAGCAGCTCCAGCGGATCCTCGCCGGCGAGAATCGCGTTGGATGGATCGTAGTTCACGCCAAACCACGGCGACGGAATCCGCTCCACGATTTCCAGAAACACATCCATCTTTTGTGCAAATTCCGGATAGGTCCAGTAATTGTCCTTATAGTGGTTCTCCATGCTCAGCACGATGCCGCTCTGCTCGGCAAAAGGCAGCAATTCGCTGATGACGCGCACGACCTGGGCAACGCCTTGCTCGCGGGTGAGGCCGGGCCGCCGCTGGCCGGAGAGGACGCGACAGAAACGCCCGCCGAAGAATGCGGTGATCTCGATCATGCGCTTTTCGCGCTCGATCTCCTTTTTGAGCAGCAGCGGGTCCGGCTGGGTAAAGTCCGGCGAGCAGCAGAGCATCGGCATGGCCAGGTTGTGCTCTTCGAGCGCCAACCGCACGCGATGGAGAAAGGCTTCGTCATCTTCCAGGAAGCCGGAGTAAAACTCCAGTCCATCGACGCCGAGTGTGGCGGCAAGCTCGATCCAATCGAAGACCGTCATTGTGCGGTCGACGCACAACTGGTCCATGAAGCACTTGGGAAAGGCGGCCAACCGGGGCTTGGCTTGAGATTTCAAGAGACTTCCTTTACCGGATTTCGCCCGATAACCGGGTATTGCGATACATCGAGGATCGCGCCGTTGATCAGAACCGCCTCGTCAGAAAGGAAGTACACCGCGGCCCAGGCCACATCCTCCGGCGAGAGCAGGCGGCCGGAAGGGGCGAAGGTCTTCGGCACCCGCGTAGGCCAGCCTTCCGGCAGGCCTTCCGTCATCTTCAACACATATTCATTTGGCGTGAGCGTCCAGTCCACGTTGAGGTGGTTCACCCGGATCCCCTCGGCTCCGTGCGCGTCCGCCAGGTTGCGCGTGAGCGTCATCAGGCCGCCCTTGCAGACGGAGTAAACGAACTGCGTCCGCTCGCCGCAATAGCCGTTGGTCGAGCCGATGTTAAGCACGCGCCCGCCGCCCTGCTTGCGGAAGTGAGGGAATGCGGCCTGAATCAGCAGGTACGGAGCCTTCAGGTTGATGGCGACCGTTCGGTCCCAGGTCTTCACATCCGTTTCCAGAATGCCGCCGCGGGTCATCACCGCGGCATTATTGACCAGGCAGTCAATTCGCCCGAAGTGCGCGACGGTTGCGGCGATGAGCCGGGCGGGAACCTCGGGATCTTCGAGCGCGCCGATGACGAAGGACGCGCCGTTGCCGATTTCGGCCACCAGTTTTTCCGCGGCATCTTTACGCCTGCCGTGGACCATGACCCGGGCGCCTTCACGCGCGAAGATCCGTGCCATGCCTTCGCCGATGCCGGTGGTCGAGCCGGTCACCAGGATGACTTTGTCCTTGAGACGCGGCCCTCCGGAGTTGAGCGGCTCCGTCATGGCTGCAGAACGCCTTTCACGATTGCGCCGGAGTGCATCGCGTCAAAGGCATCGCGCCACTCGCTCAGCGGCGCGACCCGGTCGATGATCGGATCGAGATTGATCCTGCCGCTGGCGAGCAGCGTAAGCACCTTCTCCCAGATGGGCCAGTTGTGTGAGAAGCTGCCCTGCAATGTGACGGCCTTCTGCACCAGCGGATCGAGCGAAAAGCCCAGCGGCTGAGGGCCCCAGCCTACCTTGGTGATATGGCCTGCCGGGCGGACGACTTCAAGCGCCAGTTTGAGCGAGGCTGAGACACCCGCGGCGTCGATGACCAGGTCGAGTCCGTAGCCGTCGCCGAAGCTCCTGACCCACTCGGCGACATCTTCGCCCTGCGCGCCGAGCGTCGTATCCGCGCCCATCTGCCGTGCCACCGCAAGCCGCTTCGCGTCGGCGGCTGTGCCAATGACGATGAGATGGCCCGCGCCGGAGAGCTTCGCCATCGCCGCGCAGAGCAGGCCGATGGGCCCCGGACCGATCACCGCAACCGTGTCTCCCGGCCGAATGTGGGAGTGTACGCAGACGGCATTGCAGGCCACGCAGCAAGGCTCGGTCAGGGCCGCCTTCTCCAACGGCAACGCGGCCGGCACGTGATGAAGGCAGCGCGCCGGAACTTTGACAAACGGCGCCATCGCTCCGTTAACTCCATAGCCGAAGCCGAGCCGCTTCGGCTCGAGGTTGTAGAGCCCGCGGCGCATCAGCGGCGAATCGGGAGGCAGATGCGCTGCGGTTTCGCTCACCACACGGTCGCCCTCTTTGAACCCGGTAACGCGGCTACCCGCCTTCGCGACCGAGCCGGAAAACTCGTGGCCCAGAACGACGGGATAGTTCACCTTCCAGCCATGCTTGCCCGTGTATTGGTGCACGTCGCTACCGCAAATAGATGCGGAGTGCACCTTTAACAAGACGTCATCCTCGCCAATCTCGGGAAGCGGTACCTCGCGAAGCTCCACCGAGTAAGGTTCCTTCGCGTAATTGACTAATCCAACCATAGGGATTACCGGCAAACCTCTCCAGGCGGGGTAGATTACATTTTGCGGTCGCCGCGTGTCAATTCCCGGTATGGCTCCCGGCGGCCACGGAGCCGTAGGGGAGGGCGCAGGCCGCGGAAAGCGCGGTGAATGGGGCATGGCGAGGACTCTTGAAAGGTCCACCTTGGCGAACCCCAACCCTCCCCGTGTTGACGAACAATCGGCAGCGTATATGCATCCTTCTTCCGGAATCACCAGAACCCGGAATTTTGCCAGCCAGACGCTTGATTAGCATTGACAACGCAACATCGAAATGATGCTGCGTTGCGCATCCGAGCGGATGTGTCGCATCTCCAGGGCAGGATCAATATACCGTGTTAGCCGCTCATTGCCTTGATGAGCGATCTTGGTGCGCCGATTGTCGGGCGTTTCAGTTGCCGATTCCTGCTTATCCTGCAAACAGGCACGAAGAACAGCGTCGCATGATAACTGCTTTGGCTTGATTATGCTCTGCAGTGCAGGACGATCGATCAAACAACCTCGATCTCCCAGCGCAAAAGCTCGGAACTCATAAAGGTCTTGCCGGCCTTCGAGGAACCGTCAAAGTCCCATTCTTCATGCCGGTTGGCCTGGATGGGATACGACCTCCTCAGTGAGCTGATTCATACTTATCCGGCTTAACAGGGAACGAGCATCATCGTGCTGGTTTGATTCTTCATCATCAATCATCCTCAATGCAGTTGTTCGCAGTGCGGAGCTACATTTTCTGTGATCCCACATGGATTGCAAATTGAGGGTTGAATCCTCCGAGAGCCATCGTAAGGAGAACTCCCGACATGCCCAGATTGCGAACTCCCAGTGGCTCTCCGGTTTGAGAGTCATAGTGTTCGCTGATCCCGACCTTGAGAGCATTCTCAAGGATGCGGCCGGAGAATTCTCCTGCAAGTTTTCGATGCCCGTACGACGCCAAGCCGCTGACAACCTGGTATGCAGGCGCGGGCCACATATCTCCGCGCCAGAAGCTGTTGCTTCTGTACTGGCTGCTGAGGGCGTCCACAGTTGGAACTGGAATGGGTGTATTCCAGTTGCGGCCAGCGAGCGTCTGCGCCATACGAGCCGCTTGTTGCCTGGTCGGTATCTGTGCGCACAATGGCACCATTCCACCTACGGTAGCGGTAGCAACCTTCTGGAGATTCTGGCGCCGCACGGCAAGAAAGCAGCCTTGCTCGTGATCCCACATGTAACGGCGCATGGCTTCGATGCCCCTCCGTACAAATGGGCGTCTTCGCATGGCAGTTTCACTGTCGCCTGCTGCCTGCGCCAGCCGGATGAGGCTCATCTCTGAGAGCAAGAGATAAGCCGTGTTTGCCGGGATGTATATGTCACCGTACCAGGGGCCATTGTCTGGCCCTTGGGGCCGCTTCGGGTTCGTAGTCAGTTGCAGCGAATCTAAATCGACTTCGTTGTCGTAGGTTTCGTACCGCGCGTCCTGAATCTTCCCGTCATAAGAGCCCACAGTAACCAGGCCGATGTCGTCAAGGTCGCGTTCACGCCAGTACCAATCGTGAAAAGCCTCAAGAGGAGCGAGTGCGCAGCGCACCAGCGATAGATCGCCATTTCTTCTGTAGACCCGCTCAACTCCCCAGGCGAGAAGTGGTGCTTGAGAATACGCCGGAAAGTGCAACCAATCCTTACCGGAGAAACCGGGCGGTCCGCTGTTTGGCGCGATGAAATTTGCAATCATGCCGTGCGCATACTCGGGCTTTGCCGCGTTCCAGCGCTTCTGAAAGTCCCAAAAGTTGTCATACACGCCACGGATCAATTCCGCATTTTCCGGCGCGATGGCGATCAAATCGGTCAGAAACGTTGTATCCCACACCCATTGCCCTACGTATACGCCGCCCGGGATCAACCAGGCGTGGCGCAGTGGTGGTTCTGGCGATCTGATTCTGCCTTGAATGCAGTCATGGAACACGTGGTCCGCAAAGGTGACCATTCGCGGGTCGCGGGAACGAAAGACAGGAATGTGAAGCTGCGGAGGCGTCGATTGCGCATCTACTGCTCCGTTCACGCCGAACAGGGGCCGCTGGAACGCAAGCGTGGCCCCGGCTGCGCCCAGCATGGTGAGGAAAAAACGTCGCTCGTGGATCTGCTGGCCATCTGGAAGGGATGACCTTTTGATCCATCGTCCAACGCGAGAGGTCTTCACCTTCGTGATGCTCCCCATTTTCGGAACTTTCATCCGCTGATTGAGTTTTGCCTCAGGCGTCACCGCTACGCCCCACTTTGGCTGATGAGTCATTGCTCTCTCTCAGTCCACACCCCTAGCGGAGATCACCTTGACTCTTGTTCGAAATGGTAACCCAAACTCACCCCTCGCGAGAAAGACTGGCCCGGGAACCTTCCGGTGAATGCACACCGCAAATTCCGCCTGCTTTTGCCGATGCATTTTCTCCCGTAATGTTCCGCCTGCTCGAACTCTCCGAGGACCGGGCTGCAAACGCGTCTGCATCTCTGAGCAAGATTGCCGCATCGGATTGCGTTGCTTCTGGCGCCGGCGAAGTTGAAGCCTTCGCCGGCGGCTTCTGACCCGGTCTAGGGCGCTTGCCGATATGGCGGGGTATACGAGGTTGGTGGAATCTTTTCGTGATCTGGCCGCGGCGAAGCACCCGCGGGCGTGCTCCAGTCACCCTTGCGCTGCTTGAGCGCCGTGTACTCCGCCACCACGTTGGGCGGAAAGCTTGGCATCTGCTCTTCCAGGCTTGCCATCAGCTCGTGCACGATCTCCGGATGCAGATGCGCCACGTCGTAGCTCTCGGCCATGTCCAACTCCACGTTGTAGAGCTCCGGCACCCGCAGCCAGGCGCTGGAGCGCGCTCCAGTGGTGCGGTCGTTCAGGTAAATTTCACCCTCGATGCCCTGCGCGACACGCAGCTTCCAGTGCTCCTTGCGAATGCAGTGCACATCCAACCCGCCGTTGCCCATAGCGCAAAAGTAGAGCAGCGGTTTGCGCTCCGGCATAGTTCCGTGGCCGTAGAGAACGCCCTCCATGTTGATGCCATCCAGAGGCTTCGCGGGCAGCGGCAAATTACAGATGGCCGCCAGCGTGGGTAGCACATCGAGTGCGGAAACCCACTCTTTGCGCACCTTGTCCGCATCGAGCGTGCCCGGCCACCTCGCGATGAAGGGCACACGGAATCCGCCCTCAAAGGAGGTTGCCTTGCGCCCGCGCAGCAACCCCGGACTGCCCTGGTACCACGGGCCATGGTCGCTGGTGAAGATGACCAGCGTGTCGGAGGTGAGCCCCTTGCGCTCCAGCGCCTGCAGCACTTCGCCCACGCTCCAGTCGATCTCCGCAATGCAGTCACCCTGGTTGCCGAAACCGGTCTTGTCATGGAACCGCGGCGAGCCCATCGGAGGATCATGTGGATAAGAGAATGCCATATAGAGGAAGAACGGATCGCCGTTGCTCTCCTCGATGTACTTAACGGCTTCGCTGGTATAGCGCGGCGTCAAGATGGTTCGGTCGGTGTTCGCTTCGAGCACGGTCTCGTCTCGCAGCAGTGGCAGCGGGTTCATGTCAACGCTGTAGGGCACGCCAAAGAACGCGTCAAATCCACGCGCGGTGGGCAGGTAAGGACCGCTGTTGCCCAGATGCCACTTTCCGATGGCCTTGGTCTTGTAACCGCGATCCTTGAAGAGATTTGACATCAGCGTTTCGTCCAGCGAGGTGCCGGTCCGGGAATTCGGCCCGAAGGCGCCGGTGGTGTTCATGCGCAATCCGTAGCGGCCGGTGAGCAGCCCGGCGCGCGAAGCCGAGCAGATGGGGTGTGCGGAGTTGTAGTGAATAAACCGCTGCCCATGCTCGGCCATTTTGTCCAGGTTCGGCGTGGGCAGGTTCGAGCCGTAGCAGTGCAAATCGCCATAGCCCAGGTCATCGCAGATCATCAGCACGACGTTCGGCTTCTTCTGCTTGCGTGGCGCATGCACCGTCGCCGGCGCGTGCTGCTGCGACGGATCAGGCATGGCGGAAGCCACTGACGGCGCCGCCACCGATGCCACAAGTGACTTCACAAAATCCCGTCTATCCAATGCCATTCTTTTTCTCCTGCAACTTTGTATTGCGTCGATCTTCACCAGGATTTCTATTCTGACGCCCTGGCAGGCTGGCTTGATTCCCCTGGACCTCGCACACAAGTGGAAATGCCTGAGGATTGATCTTCTGGACGGCACATATGGCAGCCTGTGGTGAAAGTCGAAAATCGCCTAGAAAAGTGCACCTCAGGGGCTAAATCCCTGTCGATTTTGCTGGTCTTACGGCACGACTAGAGTCATGCCCTTCACAAAACTAACCTTCGCCACAGGCTGTTCGGTCTTGCTGAAAGCAAGCATCTTAGATGCGTTCCCTTCACCTTAAGCACCGGGATTGGACGCTTCATTTCCGCATGCGCTTTTCTGAACCGAAGGGCCTGTCTGAGGAATCAGTTCTGCATCGATGTGCAGCGGCATCTGCATTCTTCGGCCGCACGAGACCGACACAAACTCGCTCTCTTGAATTGATTCCTCAAACACGCTCAGACGTTTGCCTCGGCACTTTGCGCACTGCTCAAAATGTAGCGTGTAAACCTAACTGGATAATTCGGGCATCCTGTGACGTCCCCGTGATAACACCATACGTTGGTGTAGCCACAACAGATCCGGGCCGGTCAAACTGAGGATGGTTCAATGAATTAAAGGCCTCAAAGCGGAACTCTAAAACTGAGTTTTCGGTGGGGTGGAAATCCCTGTGGACGCTGAGATCCAAATTATCCACACCAGGTCCCCAGAGGACATTCCGCCCTGTGTTGCCAAACTGATATTGTGGCGGCGCGACAAAACACTTTGTATCGAACCACGCATTGAGGGTTCGGTTCGAGGCATTTCCGTTGCAGACACGGTTGGGCCAGGAAGGATTGCCTGCGTTGGCGTTGTCGAACGAAAGAGTGGGAGTAAAGGGCATCCCAGTCTCGTCCTGGTAGATGCCGGTCAGGGCCCATCCTCCAGCTATTATCGATGGCACGCCTGTCTGTAAATAAGCGTTGCCGCGACCGAAGGGCAGGACCCATTCCCCACCCATACTGAAACGCTCCGCGACGTCATTGTCGGTTGGGCCACGCTGCGGAGCGAGATTGTACGCATTCTGCGGCGTGTCACCACCGCCGCACCCCTGACTACCAAGACACATGCCAAGTGCGGCACTATCCTGAAAATCGATTGCGCGTCCGTGTGTGAATGCGGCTAAAAAGGAAACTCCGTTACTCCACCTCTTTTGAAGCTTCGTAGAAATCCCCTCGTAGCTGCTCGTTCCCCACGGAGATGTCTCAATAAGGGACCCCGATGCATACTGCGAAAGCGGTCTCCTGGTGTTAGGAGATCCCGGCCCGTTTGTCAGGGGTTGGTTAGCTTGCTTGACAGCCCACAAGTGGATACCCGTGTTTCCGACATAGCTGGTTTCCCAAACCAGTTCCCAAGGGAGCTGCTTTTCTAACGTGAGGTTCCACTCCTCAACATAGGGCGTTGTCATCTGGTCTGCAAATACCTGCAGAGTTGTTGTTGAAGACGGAATCCACTTATAGGTGCTCGGATTGACAGGGGGCGGCGGTGCGATGGTGGCTCCGTTGACGACGAGGAAACCTGTGGACGGGTTCACCTGATCGCTCACGATGTCAAGTCCGCCGTAGTTACTGAAGGGCGGATTTGCGGCAATGGTATTGCCGACTCCAAGACCGAAGTCCTGTGCATAAAAGATCCCAAAGGAGCCACGAAGAACCATATCCTTGACTCCCGGCAGGCGATAGGCAAATCCCACCCGCGGGCTGAAATCGAGATTGCTCTGCGTGACCAAAGACCGCGGATAACGGGGATCACCGGCAAGGATATATTGGCCAAAGTTCGGGTCGCCTTGCGTTACGATCAGGTTTGCCAATCGGTTGTTCACTTCGATCGGAGCCGACATCCGCTCGTAGCGCAGGCCAAGGTTCAGCGTAAGCGACCTGGTGAACGTCCAGTCATCCTGCAGGTAGCCGGCGCCGTACCACTCCCGCTCGGTTGAATTGAGGTTGCTACCCAGATTCACCGAGTTCGCGGTTCCGAGCAGGAAGTCGGCAACCGAACTTCCTGTCTTTGGGCGACTCTGAATATCTTCTGTGAAGACGCCTGTAAAGTTGAATGACCCGCGTGACTGGGACGCCGCCAGCGTAGTGGTCCGTATCAGCAGCAGTTCGCCTCCGAATTTCAGCGTATGCTTGCCAAGCACCTTCGAAATGTTATCTGAAATATCCCAGACCCCGCTGGTCTTATGAAGGGGCGAATTGGAACAGCAACCCGCCTGAGCTCCGATAGTTGGATATCCGCTCATCCCAAACTGCGGGGTGCTGCTGTCGATGTAAGAGGTTACTGCGCCCGGAATAATATCATTCAGCTTCTGGGTCGCATCCGACGACAGATTGATGGCTGTATAGCCAAATCGCGCTTCATTTACGAGCGTATCGCTGAATGTGCGGGTATACCCATAGCCAACTCCATTATTATGGATGCTTCGGAGAACGGGAGTATTCGTAGGCAGCGGGAGAGCCGCTGCTCCCAGCAGTGATTGATAGTCCCAAGAGCCTCGCGCGAACATCGAGTCCTTCGGAGTAAGCTGCACATCGCCGCGAACAACTCCATTGTTACTTGTACTGACTTGCGGAGCGTTGTACACGAACAAGTCGTTGGACCCAGGAACGTTCGGCTGCGGGAAATTGTTAAGAAGCTGCGATGTAATTGGACTCATATCCCCCTTGGGGATGATGTTGTTCGGGAATTGCTGGCGCACAGTTTGCCCGTTCACCTGAGTGGTGTTGAAGGGATCATAAACAGGAGTTGACCCAAAATCGCCGCTCCGGTTTGCCATGGTCGGAACCGCCGACCGATATGGAATGTCGGTGTGGTTGTCCAAACGTTCGTAGGCGCCAAATAGCCAGGCATGATCTTTCCGAATCGGCCCTCCCAGGGAACCACCAAATTGATTCTGAACAGATAGCGGCTTGTTCCCCGCAAGCGAAAAGTAGTTGGCAGCGTTCATGTCGTAGTTCTGGAAAAATTCGTACGCCGAACCATGTATCTGATTGGTGCCGCTCTTGGTAATTGCGTTCACCACTGCGCCTGCAGAATTGCCATATTCGGACGAGTAGTTACTGGTATCTACAGAGAACTCTGCGATGGCATCGAGTGGCGGACGGACCATGTCGCGCTGAAAATTGTCGAGACCGCGAATATAGTTGACATTGCGTTCCCCATCCAGCAGAAAAGCATTCTGCAATCCAGTATTGCCGTAGGCGTTGAAGGAGGAGTCCTTAGTCCCAACCGTCGGAACTGCCCCTGCGGTCAGATTTGCGACAGTCAGGTAGCTTCTCCCATTGAGGGGAAGCTCAAGCATTTGATGCGACGAAATCACCTGGGTCAGGTTTGAGGTCTTGTCCTCTATCAACGGAGTGCCGCCAGTTACGGTGATCGTCTCCTGCGCCGCCCCGGGCTCCAGTTGGACCCTGATATCGACGGTCTGGCCCACATTGACAAGAACCCCCGTCCGGCTGCTTTTCTTGAAGCCGGTCGCCGAAACCGTGATGTTATAGGTGCCCGGCAGCAGAAGAGGGGCCGCCGCCAGTCCCTCTCCATTTGTCTGCAATGTGCGGACGAGATTGCCGGTATTCGAGCCGGTGATCGAGACGTTCGCGCCCGGCACCACCGCTGACGTCGTATCAGTAACCCTGATCGCGATTTCGCCCGTTGATGTTTGCGCAATCACTGCATGCCCTAAGAACGAAATCAGGTATACACAGAACGCGGCTCTCAGGAATGTCTGCAACAGATTGCGTTTCCAATCCGTCGCAGGCAAAAAATCGCTTGTCTGCTTTTCCATGCTCATCCTCACCCCTCCTCCAGAAATCTCTAGTGCGATGTTGTGTCTCCGCGAACACAAGGCATCCAGGGAGTTCCGCTCCTATGTACGCCGCTTTGGCATAGCCCCTCATCCATTCTTCTTTGGCGAAACTGCTTGATCTTGATCGTGGCGAAACTGTCTGATTGGAAAGTCCAGGCTCTCGTCGTCCCAAGCCGTCGAATTTTTACAGGCACCAACTCTAAACAGCAGTCAACGACTCGGGGAAGGAGAATTCACGAGAAATCTGGTAGGTTGGGCGTAATGGGGGGAGAATTTCACCGGGAAAATTCCAGCTTCCTTCCTCTATATTCTCTTGTATAAGTAGCA
Source organism: Acidobacteriota bacterium (assembly GCA_021846945.1). Lineage (GTDB taxonomy): Bacteria > Acidobacteriota > Terriglobia > Terriglobales > Acidobacteriaceae > Telmatobacter. The sequence goes on from JAJZVZ010000030.1 coordinate 27,432, forward strand.
TATAATCATTAGCTTATAGATATTTTGCAGCTCCTCATGGAAGCCGCCTTCGTGCGGCGCCCGTGAAAAATAGGTTTTCTCCTGTCAGGGAACTGGCGCTGCGGAAATCTATCCGGGTGTCTCTGAAACTTCCCCAACTGCGGCCCAGTCCTGGGCGCATCGCGCGCCGATCGCCCGGGGACTGCGCAGGGGGATTGACAGGGGCCCTCCGTCATCATTAGCATTTGGCTCCGGTGGACCGATGCCTCCAGTGAGTGCGCACTGCGCCGCCCAGTTGCAGTAAGCCGTAGAGAATGCACGATGCGGAATTTCTTCCCCTCTCAGGCAGCAGCATCATCAGATTTGGACTGCCCTTGATCTCAGTAGCTTCCCTGAACTTTTTCGTTCGCTTCTTTATCGACGGATTACGGAAATAAGTCGCCCTTGACGGGTAGGTATTTTCACGTAGCATTTGTTGGTGAAGTCGAACCTATGTCTTTGAGCTCGCACGTAGTTACGGAAAGCTTCGAGCCGATCTCCCCCGGCTCGTGCCGTGCGGAATTGGATCGCGTGCTCTCCAGCCGGTCGTTCTCCAAGTCGGTGCGCCTGCGGGCTTTGCTTGAATACATTGGGGCGTGCTCCATCGAGGGCAGGTTCGACGAACTTTCGGAACAGCAGGTCGGAATCAGAGTTTTCCAGCGCCCTCCCGGCTACAACTCAACTGAAGATACGATTGTGCGCGTGAGCGCCCGGCACCTGCGCGAGCGGCTCGAACTTTACTATCGCGAGGAAGGCCAGAGCAATCCATTAAAGATGGCCGTGCCCAAGGGCAGTTATGTAGCTACTTTCCGGATTGCGGAGCCGCGTGAGACGTCCTCCGGCCCCTTCGTCCTGGCGTCTGCTCCAGAACTGCCGGCAAAGGCCGACTCCAGTGCAGCACAAATTGAGCCTCCGAGCCGGACTCGCTGGTCGCGAAAGGGATCGCTGGCTATCCTCGGCTGCGCATTGGTGGCCGCCGCGCTGCCCTTGCTGGTCTATTCGTACTTCCGTTCGCAGCCACAGCCGCAAGCACAGCAAGCGGCGCAACCATTCGGCCCCGCGATCCTTTGGCGAACCCTGTTCACCCCGGGCCGCGAGACGCTCATCGTGCCCGGTGACGCCAGCCTCGATGTCTACACCGCATGGGAGCAGCGCAGCGTTTCACTGGCCAATTACACCAATCAGGACTACCAGAACCAGGTGACTGTCAGCCGCCCACCCCGTCATAATGATGTACCGCTAAGTGTGCGATCGGTAACACCCATGGCCGATCTGCGCCTGGTCTCCGATCTGGTGCGCGTCCCTGAATGGATGGGCCAGCCCGCTTGGGACGGTTGGATCAAGATCTGCTACGCGCGCGACATGGTGGTGGCCAACACTCACAACAACAATTTGATCCTGATCGGGTCCAGCACCTTCAACCCCTGGGTAACCCTCTACCAGAAGGCGCTGGATTTCTATGTTCATTGGGATTACGTTCACGATGTGTACTACATCACCAACCGCGCTCCCAGACCGGGCGAGCAGAAGCAATACGTGTATACCCGGCGGCCTTCCGACAAGGCGTATACGCTAGTCGCACTCACGGATAACTCGCAGGGCGAGGGGCGTGTCCTGCTGATCGAAGGCACCTCGATGGGGACGACCTACGGCGCCGTGAATTTTTTCACCAACGAAGAACTGTGGCAGTCAGTGATCCGCGCGGCTACAGATAAAAACGGTAAGCTGCATAACTTCGAAGTTCTTTTGAGTGGCGATTTTGTTCGCGGCGGCCTAAGTAATACCCAGATCGTTGCCCTCCATCTGCATGAATGAGATCGAGGACGCGGCTCAAGCACCGCCCGAAGGCGATTGAAGCAGGCAGGAAATTCTTCCAGGCCTGCTGATTCTGAGATCCCGTTCCGGGCTCTTGGGCGCATTTACTTTTACACCCTGGGGCGCAGTTATTGATCAAACTGGGCGTCGCACTACGAGCTCTGGGCCGCTATCAATTCGGCGCGCATGGATCCATGTGCCAGGAATCTCATCGCCAACCTCAACAATGAAATACTGGTATCCGCGGCATCAATCTATGAAATCAGTCTGAAAGGGCACGATGGCAAGCTCCCCAAAACGGTGGACTTTGAGAGCGACTTCATGATCAACCTCGAAGAGCGCTTAGGCTACACGCTTGTCCCTCTGGAGCCGGAGGCAATGATGCGAGGCGCGCTTCGCGGCAGCACATTCCGATCCCTTTGATCGCATGATTGCCGCGCACGCTATCCAATGCAATCTACCCCTACTCAGCACGGATTCCAGACTTAACGTGATTGGTATCTGACGCCTGAAAACAACCAAGCGGTGAGGCTTTATTAATGCCTTGCTGTCAAATCGCGAGCATGCTGAAGTCCGTCGCGCCAACTCCGAATAGAATGCTCCGCATTGCGCGAGCTACAAGCCGGGCACCTACTGTACCAGGTGCAAGACCCCAGAGGGTCATCGGGAGGCCGTCTCGAAGGACCGTCGTCACTCGATGCGCGGGATTCGCGCCGACCGCCATTCGCACTACAATTTCGCGCGTCCGAATCTGCACACCGCCTGCGTCAGTTTTGAAGTGCACACAGAATAGGCATGCAGCCGGACTATTACAACCCACTAGCTTGCCCAAGCGCTGGGCCCGCCATTACCGGCCGCGGGGCTTCGTATCGCGCGAAAGTCAGATGGCGCTTACATTCCCGGAATCTGCGGATTCTGCGCCTTGGTGTTGAACTGGACGAGGTTGTGCTTCCTGTACTCCGCCAGCACGTTGCTGGCGAAGATGCTGAAGGCGTCGTTGCGCCGTTCTTCCAGAAGCTGATCCCGCGTCTGGTCGAAGTTCTTGGCGATCTCCTCGGCGGTTGGCTCCTGCTTGTCGATGATCTTGGCAACGACGCCGGCATTCGGCGTGTTGATCGGTCCGCTGATGGCGCCCACGGCAAGATTGAAGAGCTGCGGAGCCACCTGGCCCACTGCGCCCAGATCGGGCACCTGGCCGGCGGGAGTGATTTCGTCGCTGGTCTTCATCGTCGCGCCCAGCTGCTTGGCTGCCTTGGCCAGGTCGTTCATATCCTTGGCCTCGTTCGCCAGTTCCCGGGTCTTCTGGTTGAGCAGCGCAGGAAGCTGATCATTGCGATAGTCGTCCAGGACGTGGCTCTTCCAGTCGGCAAAGGTAGGCGCATGCGCAGCCTGCACTCCTGTCACCTGGAAGACCGCGTAACCCTCGCCGGTGGGCGCATCCTGCGGAGGATCACCCTGCTTGGAAGCGAATGCCTTGGTGAGGATCTGCGAACTGTCGGGCAGCGCGCCAATGATGCCCTGCTGTGTGACGTACGGAGTAGTCGCCAACTGCAGATGATGGGCCGCCGCGGTCTTCTGGAGGCCGTTCTTGATGGCCTCAGAGGTAAGTTGTCGCGCAAAGGTCTCCTCGGCCTGCGACTCCTTCTCGCGCAACAAAGTAGCCTGGATGGTGGATTGCACCTCGCTGAGCGGCTGTACATGCGCCGCCTGGCGCGCCTCTACCTGTACGATGTGGTAGCCGTATTGACTCTTCACGATTGTGTACTCGCCGATCTTCTGCGTGAAGATGGCATGGTCAAAGGGCGGCACCATGGTTCCGCGCCGCACAAAGCCCAGCTCGCCGCCGGAGTCCTTGCTGCCGGGGTCATCGGAGTATTGCTTGGCAAGCTTGGCGAAGTCCGCGCCATTCTGAAGCTGCTTGAGAATCGATTCCGCCTTGGCCTTGGCGGCGGCGTCAGTCTTGGCATCGGCGCCGTCCGCAACCTTGATGAGAATATGGCGCGATTTCGCCTCTTCCGGAATCGAATAGTCGCTCTGGTGATCGTTATAGTATTGCTGAATCTCCTGCTGCGTAGGTTGCGGAACGCCTCCGGGCAGGTCGGTGGTGGTGAAGGCAAAGTATGTAATCTGGCGCTCTTCCGGCACTGCATTGGCGTAGCGCGCGGCGTTCTTCTTGAAGAAAGCCTGGAGTTCGGCGTCGGAGGGGCTGATCTGGTTGCGCAAACTGTCGGCGCTGAGCACCGCATAGTCGAATTTGATCTTGATGTTGGCCTTGCGGTAGGCTTCGCGCACCTCCTGATTGCTCACGGTAACGCCGCCGGTGATCAGCGCTTGCAGGCGGCGGATGGCAATATCGCGCTTGATGCCGGCTTCAAATTCGCCCACCGACATGTCCAACCGGTTGGCGATCAGCGAAGCATACGCGTCGCTGCCGATGAACTGGCCGTTGGGGAAGAGCACCGCGCCGGTGGGACCGGAGCGAAGGTAGTTGCGCACATCGCTATCGGTTACGTCAATCCCCAGCCTTTTTGCCTCCTGGACCATGATCTCCTGCTGCACCAGTTGCTGGCCAACCTGCTGCTCAAAGAAGTTGAGGATCATGGGATTGTCGGCATATTGGGGATTGCGCTGCATCAACTGCTGGCGCGCCACCTTTTCCACCTGCGTCTGACTCACCGTTGCACCGGACGCAAAGAAGCGGCTATACCAGTGGGGATAAACCACCGCAAAGGTATCGCTTGAGGATGCGCCCATGCCCATCAGGCCGGGAATCAGGTAAACGACCATCGACACCGATGCGGCGCCGATGATAACAACCAGAAGCGCCTTCACCAGGCGGTTATCTGTCTGCAGGAAACGAATCATGGATGGACTTAGACCTTCATCTCTCTACGCGTGTCAGGGTAGATTCTTCCGCGCTGCGCGAAAACCCGGCGCCGCACCCCTGCAAATGCGCAACTCTCGCTCGATGCGATTCTAAGTCATTATAATAGACGAGCCGGAATCATGCCCGCCTCCGCGGGACGCTTTTGACGTCGCGCCCATTTACGGGCCGATTCACCTTGGCGTAGCGCTTCCGGATCCGCAAATCAAACTGCTGCAATCGCCTGCGCTGAGGGCGCTGCGGGCATCCCGAAGAATGGAATGCCCGTTTCCCGTCTCTCAGGCTTATCATTCCTGCTTTTACCGCCAATAATAGAGCCCGCCCATCATGTAATACGGCCTGTAGTAGACCGGCGGATAACCGTACATATACCCATAGGGATAGGCATAGGGGCGATAAGACGAGCCATACGGAGGATATCCGCGGCGATAGAGCCTGGGCCCGCCCTGATTGAGCCCCTGGGCCAGCCGCGCCGCCTCTTCCGGACTCACCGGATTGACCGTGAGCGGAGCCGCCAGGTGGAACGTGACGAGCGCCTCGGCGGGAATCCAAGCCGTTGGCCCGCGCGTTGCCGCGGAAGCCGCTGTGCCAATGGTGCCGCCGCTGACCGCGCCAATTGCCGCGCCACCTCCGCCGCCCGCCATGCCGCCGATGAGCGCGCCCAGCAGGGCGCCGCCGATCGCGCTGCCGGCCGTCCGCCCGGTCTTACTCGGCCCCTTCACTTTGAACTCATCGGTTTGCAGGGGATAGCTGCGTCCACTCAGGTCCAGCGAAGTGAGCGTGAGCGCCAGCTCCGGGCTGCCCTTGATTGGGCCGGATTGTTTCACCTCGGTCACCACACCATGCACCGTTGCGCCCCGCGGAATCGCCAGAACACCGCCCAAGGTGACATCGCGGATGAGGGTGAACTGCACCGGAGTTCCTGCCGCCGCTCTCTTGCTGCTCACCGGCTCGCTGGTGCGAAGCTGCAGAAGCATACCTGCGGGCACCGTTACAGGAGCGGTAGCGGTTCTATAGGTCGGACCATAGGCAGGGGGTTCTTGTGCGTACGGGGTCTGATTGTAAGGTTCCCTATTAGACGGCCCCTGGCTGTATGGTCCCTGCGCGTAAGGACCTTGATTATAGGAACCTTGGTTGTACGGTCCTTGGTTGTACGGTCCTTGATTGTACGGTCCTTGATTGTACGGTCCCTGAGCAGACGGGGCCGGGTTATACGGTCCCCGGCCGGATGTCCCACTGTCCGGAGCGGGCGCAGGCATGGTATTCGGCTCGTTCCCGGCCGTCTGCGGCGCTCCCTCGCCTTCCGCGATTGGCGACTGCGTATCTTGCGGGTTCTGCGCTTGTTGCGGGTTGCCGACCTTCAGATTGTTGTTTACCTTGGTGACGCCCGCCACCTTGCCGGCGATCGAACCAGCCAGTTCCTTGTTTGACTCGCTGGCAGCGACGCCTGAAAGAGTCACTTCGCTTTGGATGGTGGCAGCGGTGATGAGGTCGTTCTTCAGCGGCTGAGAAGCGTCGAGAGCGTGAACCACATCCATCTCGATCTGCGCGTCTGTACGCTGGCCGCCCGCCGCGGCCGGCGGATTCTGCTGCGCCGGAGCCGCCGCGGTGTCCTGGGCAAGCGCTATTGTGCCGCACAGAGACACCGCCAGGGTCCCTGCCAAAACCTGAAGGAAAGCTCTTTGCAGTACTGGCTCTTTCGTCTTCATGTTCGTCCTCTGCGAATCTACGATGCTGCGGCGTCCGTTCCACTGCGGGAAGAGATTCGCATCGATGTTTCTGGAACTCCCTCCCAGACAGGCCCCGAACAGCCTTAGACGGCTCCTGCCACAGGCCGTCACTCGTAAAGACCCCGCCACCCCGGAAAAGTTCCGCGCCGGCGATGATCGGTGCGAGCAGGCGGGAAAGATGGAAATGCGAAGAGGATTTCCACGCCTGAAACTCCCTGCCCGCCCCAGCATCCAACGGCTTGGAGGTCATCGATGGCAGAACGGCTGAACTATGCCAAAGTATTCCCCGAAGGTGTCCACGCCGTGCTTGGGGTGGAGAAAGTGATTCGCGGCAGCGGGCTTGAGCCCTCACTGCTCGAATTGGTCAAGACGCGCGCTTCCCAGCTCAACGGTTGCGCCTACTGTATCGATATGCATACCAAGGACGCCCGCGCAGCAGGCGAGACTGAACAGCGCCTCTACGCCCTTTCGGCCTGGCGCGAGACTCCGTTCTTCACGCCGCGCGAGCGGGCCGCGCTCACATGGACCGAGACCATTACCAACATTCAGCAGGGCCATGCGCCCGACGAGGTCTACGAGGAAGTGCGCCGCGAGTTCACGGAAGCGGAATTGGTGAAATTGACACTGGCCATCGCTCAGATCAACACCTGGAATCGGATCGCCATCGGATTTCGGGCTGAACCCGGGACGTACGCGCCAAAACCGCGCGCCCAGGCGTGAGAACCGGATTGGTATTACAGAGACTCCAGCCGCAATGGCCGCAGGGAGTCCCTGGGGTTTATTCGGCTGGGTGCGCCGGGAGATCGTTGGCTGCGACTCGCGCTGATGACGACGCCGCTGGTCCTGAGCAGACCGATGGGGTCTTCTAATGCGCACTGAGAACCACGTCCCGAGTGGCAGGCGATACGCAGCGACAAATATTTGCACATGAGGTGAGGCGCTTCCTCCGAGTCCTGAGCCCATGGATGCCATTTTTGAGTAATTTCTCATGGTGCTGAAGGTAGTCTTGCCGCAGTGCGATGCCTCGGATTGTTCATGCTGCCTCCGGCGTGCACTCAAGCGCACAGCCGAGCGCTCTCGGGCATTGTTGTAATTAATGTCCAAGAGTGCGGATCCTCGGGGGCTCGGTTTCGCCGACCGGGAATGAGCTCCGGAGTTCCGGTTGACCCCATTTTCCGTCATTGATAAACTAAATCTGCGGGGTGGAGCAGCCCGGTAGCTCGTTGGGCTCATAACCCAAAGGTCGGCGGTTCAAATCCGCCCCCCGCAACCAATTAAATTGCAGGATCTAAAGGGCTTGGGAGACGCAATCTTCCAAGCCTTTCGTGCGAATAGGAGTTAAGCCGTCATTAAGACCGGCTCTGGTTTCGTCCTGCATCTTCTTTTCAGTTTCCGTAACGGCCTTCTCAAGCTCTGCGCCAACTGCCCGCGCAGCCTCAAGGTTCCGTTCCCATTCAGGCTTTCCGCCGTACACATCCAGCGTGAACGATCCGGTGACCGCATGGCCAATGCGTTCCTGAATCGTCTTCAGCGGAACGCGCAAGGCGTCCAGCACTGCCACGTTGAAATGCCTGAAGGCGTGAAACCCTGCCTGTGGGATGCCCAAGGACTTGAGCAGTACCTTCAGCTTGCGCTGTCGGAATACGTCCATGTCCAATGGCTGCCCGGTGGACACAGAGAACAGGTACTCTGTCTCTTTCGCCCGTTGCCGTGCGATTTGCTCCCACAGGAGCGTTACCAGTTGCGGTGACACGGCAACACTCCGAAGTGCATTGTCAGTCTTCGGAGACTGTTCCTTGCAGTGCCAAACAGAACGATTGACGGTGAGTGTTTCGCCGTCAAGGTCAGTCAGCTTCAGCCCTGCAAGTTCACCACTGCGCAATCCGGTTTCCGCCGCAAGCCAATACAAGGCGCGATGTTCACCCTGAGACGCCGCAATAATCCGCGCACATCTCCAGCGTGTAGTATTTGGCCATCTTCTTTGGCTTCCGGGGTAGCTTCGGTTTCGGGAGCAGAGCGTCCACGTACCTCTGGGCGAGGGCGGCATTCCAAATCAGGCTTACCATTCCCCAGTGGTTGCGGATCGTTTTCGGGTCAAGCCCCTCTGCCATGCTGGACGCGATGAACCGCTGAATATCCCCAGCGTCAATCGCCCGCATGTCCTTACGTCCGAATGCTGCCTTCAGCCGTTTCAATGTGCTCTTTGCACCTGATTGGGTTGAGGGCTTCGACAGCGATAGGTAATCACGCTCCCAAATCTCCGCGAATGCCTCAAAGGTTGCCGATTTCCGTTCTCTGACCGGCGCTGCCAAGGCCACGTTCACGCGGTCCACATAGGGCTGTAATAGCCTTTGCGCTTCCCGTTTCCCGATGGTCTTGTCTTCCGTCCTTACCGGACGGAGAACGATCTGATGACGAATACGCTTTTCTGCACCGTTGGCGTCCAGCACGTACTCTGCATACTCGCCAAGCCATACCGTCTTGTTCTTGTTGAGACGAACACTCCCACGTTGAAATCGTCTACGCCGCACAGATTCTCCGTTCCGTGCTGTAGAACCAGTCGTGGAAGCAATTTTAGCGGATTTTCTCGCAGCCTTCCGAAAGAAGTTCCGGTAAGGCTTCCGTGGCTGAATCGCTAGCGTACTTAAATTATTTGAATCTGTCCCCGCTGGTGCCAGCGAAGCTGGGATGGGCTCTCGTACTGTATCTAAATTCAACTGTCTTCCTACTTTCGTATATGTCCTGCTGCAAAATCACTGAAGACAGCAAAGCCCCTGCCGAAGGAACGGCGAGGGGCTTGGTTGAATAACTACGTGATTGCGATTTGCCGCAGCCTCCGCTATGCGGCCATCGGCAATTGCTGGCCCTCGATCAATTCGGCGAGGGCGTGACCGTGCATAAGCTTCTGGTGCAGTTCTGAAGAAGACATGCCGAGCGATTTAGCCCAGTCCGCCTGCGTCTGCCGCACGCCGCCATGTTCCAAATACTTGTTGTTCCGCTTGTGCCGATCCTGTTCTTTCCTGCTGGCCCAGCAACAATTTCCCTGCTCATAGTTGCCGTCATTGTCGACACGGGGGAGG
>JAJZVZ010000031.1 GCA_021846945.1 Acidobacteriota bacterium
TGTTGATTGTCTCGTCGCCGTATTCTGCATCTCTACGCAGCCAGTTCTAAACCTGAGATGTGAAGAAGACCGCGTTAAGAGGGCTGGAAGATGAGGACGTTGCAGTTGCACGGCGCAAGGCGATTCGAATTGATCACACAGGCCGCGTTCTGGTGGATGTCTGGAAAGCGACTGCTTCATTCCAGCGTGGGAGTTACTCGAAATATAAGCAACTCTCGGGTATTGATCGGGGCAAGTGAATGCTCTCCTGTGGGCGCAGCGATTCAGGTAGCGGTTCTCTTGCCGCAGAATGAAGGCAGTGGCTACGGAATCAAATTATAGGGGGAAGGTATCGTGGTCGGTATGAACGAAACCGGATGTACAGACTTCGCCGAGCGGCTGTTTGCATTTGCCGCCTCGGTGCATTTCTACCCCGAGCGGCTGGATGCTGCAGAGCCGCCCAGCTAAAGCAATACGAAGCCTCTGATCGCATCAGGCAATGTAACGCGCTGGAAACTGCGCCGGTGAGTTGCTATCGATTCACCCCGTGAAAAATGGGGATTCCGACTGAGGATGGCGAAGCTATGCCCTAAAGCTGCCAAGACGCGAACTTAGCCATCGTCGCCCCGCATACGCCCACCCTTCACATCGCCTTGGTGGATGTCGGGAGGTTTTTTGACATGAGATGTTCTATTCTCGTTTTCGCGCTTTTCACAATGTTAGGTGTGGCATCGGCACAGAACAGCGTGCTGTCTACTCTGCCGGTACATTCGTCATCGAGCGCCACGGTGGTCACGACCGCGAAGCCGGGTTTGAGCGATCATGCTCCGCGCTACCAACTACGCAAGGGCGACTCGTTCGAACTACAGTTCGCCTTTTCACCGGAGTTCAATCAGACCGTGACAGTCCAGCCTGACGGCTATATCACGCTGAAGTCTGTGGGAACGATCTCCGCGGAAGGACTGACAATTCCCGAGCTCACGCAGAACATCAATCAGGCCTACAGCGGGATCCTCCGCGACCCCGTGATTACGATCAATTTGGAAGATTTTGACAAGCCCTATTTTGTTGTCGCCGGCCAGGTCGGCAAGCCCGGTAAATACGACCTTCGCAGCGACATCACCATCACCGAGGCCGTGGCCATCGCCGGCGGATTTACCGAGGCGTCCAGGCACTCGCAGGTCATCCTCTTCCGTCCCGGAGCAAACGGAATGACGGAAGCGCGGGCCGTCAACGTGAAGAAGATGCTCAAAGCCCAAAATCTAATGGAAGATGTTCATTTACGCCCCGGCGACCTGATCTTCGTGCCGCAGAACCGGATCTCGAAGATCCAGAGGTATCTGCCAACCAGCAACCTGGGATTCTACGGGTACCCCGGAACCTTCTAGCCAGGTGAATAGCTATGCCACATGAATTGATTGAGGTTCAGCGTTACGAGTCGCGGCCCTTGCCGACGCTTCGAGATCTGGTTGCCATAGTGTTTCGGCAACGACGGATCATCCTGGCGGTCTTCCTATCGGTCATTGCACTGGTGTTCCTCTCGGGAGTGTGGATTCCGAAATACCAGGCCCACATGAAGATCCTCGTGCTGCGGCAGCGCACGGACGCTATGGTAACTGCTGATGTGAATGCGCCGCCTCAGAACACCGGGCAGATTACGAAAGAAGACCTAAACTCCGAGGTGGAACTACTTAAGAGCGATGACCTCCTGCAGAAAGTGGTTGTGCAAACCGGCCTTCAGCATCAGCAGAGATCCCTCTTTGGCCATGAGAAGGAAACGACCGCGATTGCCGCAGCCGTTCGCAAACTGGGCAAGGATCTGGATGTTGAGCCCGTTCGGGATGCAAACGTCATCTCTGTTTCCTATCGTGCCAGCAACCCTCAATTGGCTGCGAAAGCGCTCAACGCGGTAGCCGCAGCATACATGGAGAAGCACCTTGAAATGCATCGCCCTTCCGGGGAGTTTACGTTCTTCGATCAACAGACGAAGCGCTTTCGCGTCGGACTGGAGCAGTCGCAGGCACAGTTAGAGGAATTTACTGAAAGGACCGGCGTTGCGTCGGCGCCGCTGCAACGCGACCTCACGCTACAGAAGCTTGCCGACTTCAATGCAACTGCGCACCAGGCTCAGGTATCCGCTGCCCAGACGTTAGAGCGCATTCGCTCCATCCAGGCGCAGCTTAGTACCATGCAGCCACGCCTTACGACCGAGATTAGGACGGCTGAGAATCCACAGTTAATGCAGCAACTCAAGTCAACGTTGTTGAACCTCCAGTTAAAGAGGACCGAACTGCTGACCAAGTTCGATCCCTCCTACCGGCTTGTTAAAGAGGTCGACCAGCAGATTCTGGAGGCGCAAGCGGCCATTGCAGCGGCGGAGAACAAGCCTCCGCAGGACACAACCACGGATCAGAATCCGACCTATACGATGCTGCGTGACGAGTTAGCGAAAGCGGAAGCGGACTTGAGCGGGCTGCGCGCGCAGGCAGCCGCCGCGGGCTTGGCCGCGGGCGAATATCGAGTGGCGGCGCGGGAGCTTCAACGGCAAGGGATCAAGCAGGAAGACCTGCAACGCACAGAGAAGACTGATGAGCAGAACTACCTTCTTTACCTCCAGAAGCGGGAGGAAGCGCGCATTAATGACGCCCTCGACCAGCGCGGGATTTTGAACGTCGCGCTGGCAGAACGACCAATGGCGCCAGCACTTCCGGTGCGCTCTCCAGTGCAAACCGGCGGAATAGCGCTCGTGCTGGCCCTGTTTGTCGGATTCGGCGCCGGTTTCGTCGCAGATTACGTTGACCCATCCTTCCGGACGCCTGATGAAGTAGTTGGTTACCTCGACATGCCCGTTCTTGCCTCCTTGCCGAAGGACACGCAATAACGGAGGGCAATGTTTCTTTCTTATTTCCATCTCGCCGAGCAGCCTTTCGGAGCAACGCCCGATCCACGGTTTCTGTTCCAGAGTGCTTCACACCGTGAAACCTTGGCTTCTCTGTACTGTGCCTTCTGCGCGAACCGCGGCTTTACTGCACTGATCGCAGAGCCTGGAATGGGAAAAACGACTCTGCTTCTTGAGTTTCTCGATTACATTCACGATCATGCGAGCACTGTGTTCCTGTCTAACCCGCTGTGCAAGTCAGACAACATACTCTCTCTCATTCTCTATGACCTCGGAATCACACCGAGTCATGCCGTCGCCAACAGGCATCGGCAACTCAACGAAGTCGTTTTATCCGAGGCACGATCCGGGCGTCGGTTGGTTCTGATCATCGACGAGGCACAGAACCTCTCTGTCCACGCCCTCGAGCTGGTGCGCTTGCTGACGAACTTCGAGACCCCTCGATCCAAGCTGATACAGATCGTTCTTGCCGGCCAGCCCCAGTTGGCAGACACCCTGTCAAGACCGGAAGTCGCCCAGTTGCTGCAACGAATATCAACAGTTTGCCGTCTCGAACGATTCTCCAACGCAGAAACAGCTGCATACATCGAGCACCGGCTAACAAAAGCTGGACATACCGGAGCGAACCTTTTCACTGCCGGTGCAATTCAACTCATTGCTGAGGCTAGCCATGGGATACCGCGGACCATCAATACTCTCTGCTTCAACGCGCTTTGCATCTGCCGCGCCAGGAACTCCAAGCTAGTGGAGGAATCGATGGTTGGAGAATCCATTTGTGATCTTCAATTACCGTCGTACCGTGGGGCACCGTCCAATGTTCAGGCGCCGACCGAAATACCTGTTCCGTTCATCCCCCATACCTCCGAGATCCGGTTGTCGGCAAGCAGATTGGCTTGGTACTCCGCCAAAATGTCAGCTGGTATCTGTGCCGCGCTTACCGGAGTGCACATGTGGACCACGCGCGTTCAATGTTGGTTCCGCGGTGTCCTCGGCGGCATTCCTATCCAGCGCCTCACCGGATGGCTGCTCAGGAATGTCGGTTTTTGGAAGGCAAGTTGCCGGGATCGTGCAAACGACGGCGTCTGAGATTATCGGGGCACCTAAGCCGCGAGGGTGCCCGCGTCCCGGCCGAACATGCCATCCAGATCAGTGACGGTCAAGCTAGCACCTGGGGAGGCCCTTGAGGGAATTGCCAGCGAGCCCTTAGCCGCATTCGGCGCCTCGGTACTTCGACAAATTCAGGCTCTGACTCCGCGCCTTACTGATTCCATCCATTTTGAGAGCAGTCGCACTATTTGAATACCGGAACGTATCAGTAGAGGAGAGCCAGACATATCTGCGAGGACAAGCCCATGAGCCGGAACTTTGAACTGTTGAACCAACTAGACGCTGAGTTCAAACTCGGCGTTGCCACCCCAAAGACTATTCCAGCAGCGGAGAGAGCTGTCGAGCGACGTCGATCAGATTCTGTGAATCGGGAGATGCTCAACCTCGTGCAAAGAGTGTTTCTGCCAGAGAACCCGAATTCGCCCCATGTCGTCGCCCTATGCAGTGTGGACCGAAACGCCCGAGCTAGCAGTATTTGTTTCGAGCTAGGGAAGGCGCTCACAGCTCACACTACCCGGTCGGTTTGCCTGATCGATGCAAACCCACACACCCCTCTTCCTTCAGCCCCTCTCAAAGAAAATCGTCCTGCGTCATTCCTCGAATCGGACCATGATTATTGCCAGGAGATCTCCCCGAACCTGTGGTACACGACTACCAAGGACCCGAGTTCACCGACCGAGAACGGCTCGGTTCCCACGCACTTATTGAAACAACGTATCGAGTATTTGCGCACGAGATTCCACTTCATCGTGATTGATTTGCCCCAAGCCGGCAGCCAGGGCGACGCCGCTGTCCTTAGCCAGCTAGCCGACGGTTCTATTTTGGTGATCGAAGCCAATACTACACGCAAAGCCGCAGCGCTCCAGGCTAAGAAAACAATGGAAGCGATGAACATCCGAATTCTGGGGTCTGTTCTCAATAGCCGCACTTTTCCAATCCCGGAGCGCCTGTACCGCAAGCTCTAGGCTCACGTGGTTGCCAATCGATACCTTTCTGGGGTCCCGCGCCGGAACCTTTAGGAACACAGCCTTTATTGCACTCATCGATCCTGCATATTCACAGACCTTCCATCGTATTCACCAACGCGAGTCTCCACGACGCTTTGGGCCTCACACAAAGAGAAACACTATGACAACTCCACAGCGTCAATTACTTATCACTGCCTTTCCCGTCGCAGATCTGATCCTGCTCGGAATAGTCCTGGACGTGTCAGTTTTTGGTTCCGGTTCGTTCATGCCGCTCTCTGTGCTGACTCACAAGACGCTACAAGTCCAGACCATATTTGCGATCCTTGCTCTGCTCTTCCTCTGGAAGCCTGCTTTCAAGATGATCGGGCTCTACCAGTCGAAGCGCCTTACACGCCCTGTGCGTGAATTCCCGGAATTGCTGAAAGCAGCAGCGGTCGCGACTATTATCTTGGCCGTTGTCGCGCTGGTCTTTCGGGTTCGCGCGATCACCCCGACTGTTTTGTGGAGGTTTCTCCCTCTATCCATTTCTAGCCTGACGGCTTCGCGATTTGGCTTGCGCTACCTCCTCAAAGCCATACGTCAACGTGGACGCAACCTACGGCAAGTGATCGTCGTCGGCACCAATGCACGCGCTGTGAACTTTGCTAGCAGCATCCTGACGAAGCCAGAACTGGGCTACAGGTTGGCCGGCTTCGTCGATGATGTTTGGGTCGGCCCCGGTCTAGCCGAAGGGTTGACACGCAAACTCGTTTCAAATCTTGTCGGTTTTCCTTCCTTCCTCAGGAACCACGTTGTCGACGAAGTAGTAATTGCATTACCGATCAAATCTTTCTATGAAAAAGAAGATGGTCTGCTTCGCACCTGCCGAGAGCACGGCATAATCGTTCGCATCCTCACTGATCTATTTGACGCCTCCCCTTCCGAACAGAATGTGAATGAATTTGCCAGCGCACCGCTTCTCACTTTCTCCTCGATTCCTATCGATACTCTCCGATTAGTTGCCAAGCGGGCCATTGACATTGCGGTCTCAAGCTTGCTCCTGATCGTACTAAGTCCAGTCTTCTTGGCCGCCTATATTCTTGTAAAGCTGGACTCTAAAGGACCGGCAATCTTTGCTCAAAAGCGGATCGGCTTGAATAAGCGCCGTTTTCGAATCTACAAATTCCGCAGCATGGTTGCGAACGCGGAGAAACTTCAGGCGCAGCTCGAATCGCACAACGAAGCGCAAGGACCTGTATTCAAAATCAAACACGATCCCCGCATCACGCGCGTCGGGAGAATCCTCCGTAAAACTAGCATCGACGAGCTCCCGCAACTCTTTAACGTGCTCATAGGCGACATGAGCCTGGTTGGTCCGCGACCTCTGCCGGTACGCGACTACAACGGATTCGATAACGACTGGCAGCGCCGCCGCTTTAGCGTTCGACCAGGAGTAACCTGCCTGTGGCAGGTGAGCGGACGAAGCTCTGTCACATTCGATCAATGGATGCGCCTCGACATGGAGTACATTGATCAGTGGTCTCTCTGGCTTGACATGAAGATCTTGGCAAGAACCATACCTGCGGTGGTCAAGGGAATCGGTGCCGCATGATTCGGAGTGTTATTCGGATCTGGCGCACTGCCTTGCGGCCCCATCTGCGATACACGAGCCCCTCTTCGGCGGTCAGATCAATCGACTCGCCGTGTGTATAGAGTCCCATCCTCACAGCATGGACGCATCCGGCGCTTACTCGTAAGCATTGACAACGCATCACGCTGCCTTCAAAACACCTAGATCGAGCGAAGCAGATAGCCTTGAAACGATAAACACTATCTCGAGCCAATTATGAAGTTATCTTCCGAAAGCGCCGCCCTGCCCCCCCTTCCACTTGGTGGCTCTTTACGTGTGCCGCTTTACTCATCGTTTCCGCCGCGCTTTCTCGACAACACGGTCATGGGTTTCTTATGGATATTCGTTTTCGCTCTTCCAACAGACCTACACCTCTCCGACACTCTGTCCCTGACATTGCCAGTTGGATCCCTGTGTATACTGCTAGGAACGCTAGGCGTCGTAAAGCGGCGGGCCATCATCGCTATCCCTTTCGGCTTCTGGTGCCTGATCGCGTTTGTCACATGGTCTACATGCACCGTCGTTTGGGCCGCATACCCAGATTACATCGAGGAAAAGCTCATTAAGTATTGGGAATTTCTCCCCTTATGCTTCGTAATGACGCAATTCGCTTATGATCGCCGCGGTCGTATGCATTTACTCAATGCCTACCTGACTGGCTGTTGGCTTGGAGTCCTTGGAGTATTTTTCCATTTCGCAACCGGACATGAGTTCTTTACTCCAGCCGCTAATGAATTGACGAGTCGATACAGCTTCGGAACCGATGCAAACTTCTTGGCATTAGCTTTGGTGATTGGCGCGGGCATTGCATGGCATCACATCTATTCTGAATGTAAGAGGTGGAAGCGACTCCTATCTCTGCTCTATCTCCCCGCCGCTTTCTTGGCCATAGGCCTGACCGGCTCCCGCGGTGCATTGATTGCGTTGCTTGCGGCTGTCTTAACATTCGCTCTTTTCTCCGACTTGCGGAGGCGAATCGCTACTCTAGCGGGCACGACTGCCATACTGGCGCTGACATTGGCCTTGCCGCTAAGCTTTACCTGGCGACTCTCAACAACAACGCAGGATGTACGCTATGGAACGCTCGATGGACGCACAACCGTGTGGAATGAGGGGCTCATCCTCTTCGGGGAACACCCCCTGTGCGGCCTCGGCGCGGGAGCTACTAAGGGCGCCTTGCCGATGGTAGCGCACAACACTCCGCTTGAACTCCTGATCGAAGGAGGGCTAATCAGCGTAGGTCTCTTTTATGGAGGCCTTGCTCATAGCATTTATCGTATCACGAGCATCGCGAGTCAGGAGCGAACCCTTCTGATCGTGATCTGTTCGGCTTTGCTTGTCGGCACCTTTGCGCTAAGTTGGGATGCGCAATGTACCACTTGGTTCGTCTATACACTTCTTTCCTCGGCGGGATCAGTCAGGTTACGAGTACAATCCGCCACAGATTTCCTTGGCTCAGTGCTAAAGGATGCTGCAAGCACTCCTTAGCCTGCGTCACTAATTGGTTTTGGTAAAGGAGGCAGTACTTGCGCATCACCGTGGTCACTACGACTCTGAATGCAATGCCGTACATTGCAGATACAACGCGGTCGGTTCTCCAGTCCACCTACTCCGATTTAGAGTATATGATCATCGATGCGGGGTCGTGCGATGGGACACTAGAGTATCTGCGCAGCCTTTCCGACAGTCGTGTGCAACTCCACGTGAGAAAGGGATCGGGGCCGTACGAGGCTGTGGATTGGGGATTCAGGCATGCGACTGGAGACGTACACGCATGGCTCAATGGGGACGACCTCTACTATCCTGGGACAATTTCCAGTGTTGCACAACTTTTCACCGAATTTCCAGATGTCCAGTGGATCACGGGGTTGCCTTCATTCGTGGATGCAGAGGGTCGTTGCACGATGGTGGCCGTTCCTAGCTCCTATCCAAGACGCTATATAGCGAATGGGTGGTTCACTCCATCCGTCTTTGGAAGTCTGATTCAGGAATCTATGTTTTGGCGCCGAGGATTATATGAAAGGGCTGGCGGACTCGATTTGGGCTACGAACTGGCAGCTGATTTCGAACTGTGGACGCGCTTTGCCCGTTACGCACCGCTCGTTGCAGTTAATACTCTTTTGGCTGCTTGGCGCAAACATGGAAGCAACCGCTCCGTGACGATGCGCTCCATGTATCTTGAGGATGTTGAGCGAGCTACGAAGGACCTGCCGCATATTACCCCTTTTAAGAGATGGCTTTGCCGGTGTGAACAGGCAAGACACGTACTTCGCTTAGCAGAATGGCACCGTACTCCGTACATATATTTTTCGATGACGGACTCGCGCTGGAGGCTCTGCACAGGTTTCAGGCCGATTTCGCGATATAGCTTTCAACAATTGCGGATGGAATATCGAGCGACCCGGGAACGCGCTCGACGCATTCCGCATTTCTAGATCGCTCTATCTTCCAGACATGCCTCATTGAAACACAGAACACCCAAAATGCATGCAACCGAAATTTATAGAGAGCAATCCATATGACGGTGTAACGGCCGAAAGGATGACATACCACAGTAAGTGGAGGTCGTATGTTCCCCTGACGCCTCCGCTGCCAGGGCTCTGGCAGAAGCGTGAGAGACACCGAGTGTACCTATGAAAATCGCACACGTTATTCAAAACTTGGAGTGCGGCGGGGATGTGGCTATGGCAGTGGGTTTGACCTCACAGTGTGCCGTCCGAGGGCATGAGGTCCATGTTCTTTGCTTGGATCGACCGACGGGCAGCGCTCACGAACGCCAGTGGCTGGATGTTTTGAAACGGCACCAGGTGTCCACTCGCTTCCTCGGCAGAAGGACCAAGTACCCGGGGCTTGTCGCTGCCATGAAGATATGGTGGCTGATTCAACGTCAGCACTACGAGATTGTTCATTCGCATTTGTCAATGCCCGATGCGATAGTCGGTCTTGTCCGGCGTGTCACACCTGTTCGATTCAAGCATGTTCTAACCGTTCACAATACGCGTGAGCCACGTTCTCGGGTTAGGAGGATCTGCGCCAGTGGCGCTAACGTAGTCTATTGCTCCGCAACTGTCCAGCGCCAGAGTCCTCTGGTCGGCAGCTCACATATGGTGATTCCCAATGGCGTCGATCAGGAACAGTATATCGTCCCCGGTGCAAAGCGCGTTGAGACAAGAAGGAACCTTGGAGTACAGGATGACGTAACTCTGATAGTTGCAGTTGGCCGCATTTGCGCTCAAAAAAACTTTGAATCAGCGATCAATGCGATATCGATGCTCGATCGACGTAGAGACTGTTGCACACTTCGGCTGCTAATCTGCGGCGAAGGCACAGAACGGCAGCGGCTAGAAGCGCGAGTCAAGCAATTGAACCTAAGTCGGGCCATCGCGTTTTTGGGCGACAGAACCGATCTACCAGTGCTATTTGCAGCCAGCGACGTATTCCTAAGTGTATCCCTGTACGAAGGTATGCCGCTTGCTGTCCTCGAGGCACTGGCGGCGGGACTGCCATGTGTGCTCTCTTCGATAGACGAGCACTACGAAATTGCTAGAACAATGCCAGGCTGTGCGTTTGCGCCCCCAACGAGTTCTAAGAAGATTGCATCAGCCATTCAGAGCCTTCGCACATACGCATTTTCACGCGATGAATTGATTCGTGCTCGAGCGCCCGTTATAACGAGGTTTTCGATTGACAATTGCGCTGCTTCATACTTGTCGCTGTACAGCTCACTATGTGGCGCCTGAATATAGTACCCTTCGGTTGCAGGTGACCATGTTGTAGTTGGAGCATGATCGTTTGCGGTTCGCGATGCTCTCCTTCGTGCTGTGATCGCCCGGGCCCGTGCACCGGTACTTTACTTTACCTAGTTTGAATAAGAGGTCGTTCGGAATTCTGACGCACACTGCGCAGAGCACGCTCTTGCCTGGAGACGTTTCGCCGCCCAGGCGGAATAGAACAACACTCATGGGTGCCGTAACGATAGAAGCTGGCACAGAGGCTGACAGCCGGGATGATATGACGCAGCTAAGAGCCAAAGAGCAGGTGGCATACGTCACGGGTCATTTCGGATCCGGAGCAATTCTCGCTGCGATGACACAATTGGGTAGTCTGCAGGTCATCATTGCTCTTAGTGGCATGGCACGCAATAAAGTAGCTGCTCTCTATCTCCAAACCGATGGGATCGGTGAGTGGTCGCAAATACTTGGAGTCGCAACCGCACTTTTCGGGATTGTTCAGTTCGGGATGGTTGTCGGCCTTAGCCGAAACATCGCGAGTGCTAGAGACGACAAGGACCGGCAGCGTCAGCTGGCCGTAGCTAACTCGTTAACGACGCTGGTTGCTGTCATCGTGATGCTTGCAGCTTTCGTTTTGTGCGCTACGTCTTCTGTTGACCGGATTCTCGGCGCTGTGGGTATACCAGCTAAGGATAAGTACCTTTTGCTAACCTTGGTGCTTGCCGTGGCACCCGCCGAAGGCCTCAGGAACAACTATCAAAGCTTTCTTCAAGGCCTCCTCGATGTCCGTGGTATCGCTGTCACACGGGGAATCGCTGTCACCCTTGCGACCCTTGCGGCAATTCCACTCGTCATGATGTATGGACTAGTGGGCGTCTGCGCACAACTTGCAGTGGCCTCTGCACTATTGTCGTTCCTTCTCGGATATCGCTGCTATCAACGTGGATATTCGCCACTTCAGTTCCAATGGAATACGACAGCAGCGGCTGGTCTTGCGACGTTCGGAGGAGCGTCGCTTGTGATAAGTTCTGCAAATAGCTTTGCAGATGTTTTGATCAGATCACAGCTAATTCACTACTCTGGGCTTTCTCAAACAGGACTATATCAAGCCGCATTCTTGGTTTCATCGCAGGTTACATTAATCGTACTGGGAAGCATTGGAGTATTCTCTCTTGCCAGTGTAAGTAGCTCCTTGGAACCGCGAATCATAAGTCAGCAACTCCAAGCGATGTACAAGGTGATTCTTCCGATCTCAGCTATTAGCCTTAGCCTACTCGGTCTGCTCGAAAGACCTGTTCTTGAGTTGCTCTTTTCCTCACAGTTCGCTGCTGGCTCTCGGTTCCTCCCGCTTCTCCTCGTCGGGAATGCTGTGCAGGCTGCGAGCTGGGTTGCAGGCGCCCCGCTTCTCGGCTGTGGGCGCGTTCGTGCCTGGCTGATGCTGGAGCTAAGCGGTGCGTGTATTCGCTACTTGATTGTGATAGCCTTGCTTCCGCCCCTCGGAATACAGGCTATCCCGCTTGCGTTTTTGCTCGGTCAGATATTCGACATCATCGGCGCCTTGATCATCTCCTCGAAAAGCATGAAGATCCCAACTTCAGGCACAGTGTTAGCCCGAATAGGAATTAGTTCAGCACTTCCAGGAGGTCTCGCTCTCATTGGGCTGTACGGCACTCCCGGAATGTTCGTAGCAGGGGCCATGGTCCTAGCTGCAGGCAGCGTGGCTTTGGCGCCGTTGGAAGCGTCTCGGCTTGTGTCAGCAAGTCGAATCGCCATACACCGGTGCGTCCGTTTGTAGCCAGGGATCTGTAAACACCGGTTTCGATGAAGAGAATGAGAGAAGGCCACTTAATAACGCAAGAGACATCCGGAGAATGGCGAATATGAATTGCGGGAGCGTTATGTCATCGAGGCAGGAGATGCCAAGTAGTGGCCGTGAGAACATGCTTCCGCTCGTATCTGTAATTATTCCAGCCTTCAATTCCGCCCGATATTTGCAGGACGCTGTTCGAAGTGTATTCGACCAGTCGTACTCTGATGTTGAGTGTATTGTGATAGATGATGGTTCCACGGATAACACAGAGGAGGTCCTCAATGAGCTCTCCATCGTGTATCCAACCTTGAGAGCAGCATACAAGACAAATGGCGGATTGTCGTCGGCTCGCAACATGGGGCTGCAGATGTGTTCCGGAAGTTATATATCGTTTCTCGACGCCGACGATGTCCTGCTCCCCGGCAAGTTGGAGCGTCAAGTAACAGTTCTCAATTCGCATCCGGATGTAGGCATTGTCTATGGTGATTACCTGGTTGTAACAGAGGACCTGCGGGCATTCGCGGCGTTCACTGCTGAGATGCCGCGAAGACTTGACCCGATTGACGCGCTATCTTATAGGAATTGGATAGCTACACAGGCGTCTTTGATTCGGCGCACAGTAATCGACAAGGTCGGGATGTTTGACGAGAGACTCGCGGCTGCCGAAGACTGGGACTATTGGATCCGGTGCGCGAGGGTCGCTCAAATGTTCTACCTCGCAGGAGCGGTTGTTCTTTATCGACAGCACGGTACCCAGATGCATCGAGAGTATCCTCGCATGAGGCAAGCATGCATCCAGGTGGCGAAAAAGTCATTTTGCGATGACAAGAGAAGGCTTAGAACAGCGATGGCGGCAATTGAGTGGAATCATGCGAAGTATCTTTGGAAACAGCACAACAGAAGAGCCGCCTTGATCGCTATCATGAATTGTGCTGTAAGGCACCACTTCGGATTGCATATGGGATGCATTCCGGGACAACTTGAGGCCATGTGTAAGTCGCCGCTCAGACTGTTCAAAGAGGCGTCTTCCGCGGATTTATTTCGGTGATCGGCAATGCTCGTACAGTCGGATCTGTCAACCCTCACTGGATTCGCGTCCCATTATCGCGGGATCCGCCGGAGAAATTGTCAGGGGGCGCAGCGCTCTCGGAAACCGCAAATGTTCCAACGCAGTTGTGTTCGCCTCGGATGCCATAACTTGGACGATCCTGAAGAACCGGTAAAGGCAGATGGAGAACCCCTGCTAGCAGTACTTCAGCGACAAGCGACATTTCCAGCATAGTCGGTGCCTACGTATATCGAGGACGCGCGAAGTAGGTGCCGGACGAGGCCGGGACCTGGCAGATGCTGCGTGAAACCGCCACACAGTCATGCGACCTCCAGTGGCTTTGCCTCGATAGCCTCACGATTGCAACTCTAAACCTTGCCGATTGGATGGGCGTTCGCGATGCACGAAATTCTCGGAGTCAGACTCGCCACAGGCGGCTATCGGTCTCTCGCTAGACACACACTTGCATGGGCGAAAGCAGGAGAGTCGAGAGCCGTGTTTTTTGCCAATGTGCATGTCCTGATGGAGGGGCAAAACAATCCCTCGTTTCGCCAGTTGGTGAACCGTGCAGACCTCGTGAATCCGGACGGCATGCCGTTGGTTTGGGCCCTACGCGCCATGGGCGAGAAGAAGGCCTCGCGCGTGTATGGACCGGACGCGACCGAGGTTTTACTGCGCCAAGCGGGGCGCGCAGGCGTGCCGGTTGGATTCTATGGTGGGAGCAAGGCAACACTGGCGCAGTTGCTGCGGACCGTACGCCTGCGGTATCCAAGGCTCTCGATCGGCTTCTCAATGTCACCTCCCTACCGTGCCCTCACCGAAGAGGAAGATGAGGCGGTTGTACAGAAGATATGCTCTGCGGGGGTTCGCCTTCTCTTTGTTGGGCTCGGCTGCCCAAAACAGGAGAAGTGGATCATCGCACATCGCCACCGTATCCCGGCAGTAATGCTGGGGGTGGGTGCGGCCTTCGACTTCCTGGCGGGGACAAAGCCCCAGGCGCCGCGCTGGATGATGCGGTTTGGACTTGAGTGGATATTTCGCCTCTGCTCTGAACCGCGTAGGCTGGCAGGCCGCTATTTGACCAATAACCCCCGGTTTGTTGCTTTCTTTCTGCAGCAATGGATTCGTTCGTTGCCAACGCGGTTGATGAGAGCTCAGCGCCCGAAGACTGAGATGAATGTGTAAGCCCGCCTAAACGCAACAGGAGATCCTCCGGCTTTGCCGGGGTGGCAGTAGGGGTTCGACATTTACCGCAGTCCATCAATGAAACTCCAGTCGTGAGCCGACCAAAGCACACGACAAGGAGAAGCTGGATGGACCGAGTTGAGAGTTTAGGCCACTCCGTATGGGAGTGCAAGTACCATGTAGAGTTTGTCGCCAAGTGCCGGTGCAAGGCATTGTATGTGGAACTGCGACCTCATCTTGAGGAGGTTTTCCGCCCTTTGGCCGAGCAGAAAGAGAGCCGTGTACTGGAAGGCCATCTGATGTCGGACCACGTGCATATGCTTCTTTCGATCCCGCCCAAGTACGCGGTGTCAGAGGTAGTGGGTTATATCAAGGGCGAGAGTGCGATTCGCATGGCTCGGACGTATGGGGAGCGCAAGCAGAACTTCATCGGACAGCATTTCAGGGCACGCGGCTATCTTGTTTCGACCGTGGGGGCGCGATAAAGCACAGATACGGGAATATATCCGCAACCAAGAGGCTGAGGACAAGCGGCTGAACCAATTGCAAATGTGGAACTAGTCACCGCAAGGCGGCCCCAATCACGTCGGGGCGGCGTTAGCGACCCCGCTCAAGATGGGATGAGACGGCTGGCCGCGCGTACAGCTAAGCTGTTCGCAGCGCATTCAAGGATGCTCCAAGGAGACCAGCCAATCAGGAAGGCGAGCAGAGAATTGCCGAAGGTGGAAGCAGGAGTCGCCAAACCGGAGATGACCGTGGGCCTTGATCTGGGCGACCGCTACAGCCACTATTGCCTCTTTAACAGCGATGGAGAGGTAGTCGAGGAAGGGCGCGTACAAAGCACCGAGGATGCGCTGCGGCGGCATTTCGAGGGCGAAGATTGTCTGCGCATCGCTCTGGAGTGTGGCGCCCACTCCACCTGGGTCAGCCGTTTGTTGAACGCTCTGGGCCATCTGGTCATCGTGGCCAATGCCGGCAAGATTTCCGCCATCACCGGCAGCGAATCGAAGAAGGACCGCAACGACGCCGAGAAACTGGCCCGCTTTGCTGCCTTTGATCCCAAGCTGCTCTCTCCGCTCGAGCATCGCAGCGAAGAGCGCCAGGTGGATTTGAATCTGATCCATGCACGTAGCACGCTGGGGCGGGCGCGGACGATGATCGTCAGCGCGCTGCGCTGTCTGGTCAAGAGCGCCGGAGGCCGTCTGCCCGCCTACTCGACCGAATCTTTTCCGGCTCTCGCGCTGGCGGCTATACCGCCCGCCCTCAGTGCGGTCGCCACCCCATTGGTCGAGCAGATCGTACTGCTCAATGCACAGGTCGATGGCATGGACAAGGAGATTGAAACGCTGTCTGCCAAGTATCCCCGAGATCGTTCTGCTGCGCACCGCACCCGGCGTGGGACCGATCGTTGCCGCCGCGTATGTGCTGACGCGGGGCTAGCCCGATGCGGCCAGCAACCGATTCCAAGCAGAGGCTTTCAATCGAAGTGGCAAGCGCCAATCAATCTCGTGTCCGGGTGACTGCGTAAAGCGGCTGGGTCGTCATAGGCCGAGCTCAAGATAGCAGCCCCGATTCATCCCTATCGGGCCCCATCAGGCACCGTGCCCAGAGCGGCTCCAAACGAGTGCGTATAGAAGCCCGAGATGAACCTTCAAAACACGAACGAAAGGCAAGTGAAAAGACAACAGCAACAGCAAAAACGCTACTAAGGAAAAACAAAAGCAAAAGCAACGACAAAAACCTTGACAACGTCAGCCGTCTCATAGAAGCCGCTTTGATCGGCTCACAACGTATATCCCCCAGCTTTGCTGGGGGATATTTACAACCTCGTCAAAGCGTTGTCGCGAAAGACGAGTCGTTCTGGAGATCTGACTTCAAATTCATTAAGAGGATGACGCCATGTTGAGTAGATTGAAATCAGCAGTGAAGGCCAGTCCCATCGGTGAGCCGGCGCAGCATATCTATATCTTCATGCGTTTGGTGCCCAGGGCCGTGATGAGGTTTATGAGGAGGGATGGCAAGTGTATAAGACGCTATCTATCCGCACATGATGTAAGGAAACTGCAACTCGGCTCGGGTACGAATATTCTCGATGGTTGGTTGAACTCGGATTACGACACAACCCAGTTCGAGACAATCTTTCTCGATGCAACGGGCAAGTACCCGTTCGAAGACGACACGTTCGACTATGTATTCAGTGAGCACATGATTGAACACGTTTCCTTCGAAAAGGGCCAAACAATGCTGAGAGAGTGTTTTCGCGTGTTGAGAGACGGCGGGAAGATCAGGATCTCAACACCGGACATGGCATTTCTAATCTCTCTTTACGGATGCGACAAGTCGGAACTGCAAAAAGCATACATTAATTGGGTTGTCAAAGAATTCCTGCCGGACGCACCCCTTGCCGAAGATACCTTCGTGATTAACAGCTTCGTACGGAACTGGGGTCACACTTTCATCTACGATGAAAAGACGCTCCGATTCTGCCTGGCGAACGCGGGCTTCGCCGAAATCAAGAGGTACAACCTAAATCAAAGCGATGACCGCTATCTCTGCGACCTTGAACATGCGAAGAGGATGCCAGAGGGATTTCTTCAGCTTGAATCCCTTGTCATGGAGGCCGTCAAAAGGGGAAGCGGAAGTCGCGGAATCTCAACATCCATAGCAGCACAATGAAGGTCTTCAGGGCCCTGTGCAACCGTAGCTATTTTGGCCTGCACCATCTCCCTGGCGATGGCCGTATCTGTGAAGTGGGGAGTTAGGCAAACGTACGAGGCCCGTATGGTTATTCTCGGGGGTATGGTCCAGTGCTGTAGATCACTGAGAGCTGTGCAGGAAATTTCAACGTGACGTACGGGAGGGGGATACATGTCTTTTCTGTTTCGAGAGAAGCAAACAAATTCCGATGCAGTTCGGTCAGGCGGGGCGGCAAAAAGACGTCACGACCCAGCAAGAAGATTTCATGATCCGTTTTGGCTGATCCCCCGAGTTCTGGCCAGGTTGTACAGCATCTGGGTGCGTGCCACATATCCGTTCGCCGCATTGGGGCACGATATTTTATTCAACTATACCTGTTATCTGCTTCGCACTGACCTAATCCGGTTGGGAAGTCGTGTCATTGTCGATAAGGATGTCTGGTTACACGCGCAGGCATCAGATGCCGGAGGGACGGAGCCCACGCTCATCATCGAGGACGACTGCATCATTGCCCGGCGTTCGCACATAGCCGCAAGAAATCTTATTCACATCGAGCGTGGGGTGATGCTGTCGGCGTCGGTGTTTATCCAGGACAATAGCCACGTTTACGCAGATGTTTCCATTCCGATCCGGGAGCAGGGGATGAGCGAAGGCGGGCGGATTCGTATTGGTCAGGGCAGTTGGATTGGCCAACACGCAGCCATCATCTGCGAGAAGGGGGAGTTGACTCTTGGTCGCAACTGCGTGGTAGGCGCCAACGCCGTGGTCACCCGCAGTGCCCCGCCATACTCGGTGCTTGCAGGCAATCCTGCCCGAATTATCAAACAATATGACCCGGCGAAGGGCGTCTGGGTGCTGGGGTCGGGGGCTGGCGTGGAGAAGGGCGCGTCGCTGCCACTGGTCGTCTCCGGGACGGAGGTTCGCGTTTGAAAAGCGAAACAGTTTGCAATCTCGAGATTGCATTCTTTTTGATCGAGAATCATCGCAACATCGAGTTAATCGAGACTATCGATCGGCGCGGTCGAGCCGGACTGGCGTAAGCCTGAGGTTGCACATATGTGCGGAATTGCCGGAATGGTCGCAATTCATGGCGCCAGCGTCGAACCGGAGCGGCTGGCGACGATGCTTCGCGTTATGGCCCATCGCGGTCCCGACGGACATGGTATCTACACTGGCCGGGAAGCAGGACTGGCTCACGCGCGTCTTAGCATTATCGACACATCACCATTCCGCTTACCACCCTGGAGCCGTCGGTGAAGGGTTGGGCCAAGCGGATCCTCGGCCGGGCGACGGCGAGAGACCTGAACCGCAAGCGGAATGAGTACAACCGCTTGCTGGTGCAAGCCTATAGCGGAACGGATCCGGTTTTTGATCTCGCGAAAGTCGAATCGACGCGTCGCGATGGATTGCGATCCGAGTTCATCGAGAGCGGCCAGCAAACCTTCACGCTCGCTCCGGAATTCACGAGGGACGGCGGTCATCTGAACGAAGCTGGGCGGCGCATTGCTGCCGAGCACTTGCTTCTCGCCTTGGCGAAGTTGTGAGTCAGTTCACGTACTACATGAGAGAGGGGTGTAACAAATGAATAAACTCATCCGTGAGCAGTTACGAACCTTCGTCTATCAAAACTTCCTGCTCGGTCAGGACTTCGTCCTCGGCGATTCCGATTCTTTTCTCCAGAATGGGGTGATCGATTCGATGGGAGTGCTGGAGTTGGTCACCTTTCTGCAGGAGACCTATGGCATCACCGTCGAAGACGAGGAACTCATACCCGACAATCTCGACACATTTGAGAACGTGGCTGCCTATGTTTCACAGAAGCTCGACAGCAAAGCGTCGATGAACCCAAGTGCCGACCGAGGGGTGCTAGTATGACTGTCGCCACTGGTATCACCGCCGATGTTTTGCGGATTGACCCCCCAAGCGAGGCTGCACGAATCACCGCTTCCATTCGTGACCAAGTCTTCAATCGTCTGCGCCGCAAGGGGGCCGTCGTCGGAGTATCGGGTGGGATCGACAGCAGTGTAGTTGCCTTCCTCTGTTCCCGCGCGCTGGGAAGCGATCGCGTCCAGATCCTGTTCACACCCGAAGCTGAATCCTCATTCGATAGCCTGCAACTGGGACGCATGGTCTCGGAAAAGCTGAAGACGCCCGCCGCCGTGGAGGAGATCACTCCAATCTTGCAGGGGGCCCGCTGCTACCAGCGGCGCGACGACGCTGTGCGTCTGGTCGTCCCGGAATATGGCGTGGGGTACAAGTGTAAAATTGTGCTCCCTGGGATTCTCGATGAGAGCCCTTATGCGCTATTTTCAGTCGTGGTGCTGAGCCCGGATGGGCAGAGCATGAAGGTTCGCCTGACGCCGATCGCGTATTCGGGCATTGTGGCCGCCTCCAACTTCAAGCAGAGGACACGCAAGATGGTTGAGTATTACTATGCGGACCTCCTGCAGTATGCCGTTGCCGGAACACCCAATCGGCTGGAGTTCGAACTGGGCTTCTTCGTCAAAAACGGAGACGGCGCCGCCGATCTCAAGCCCATTGCCCATCTTTATAAGTCGCAGGTCTACCAGTTGGCGGACTACCTCGGGGTACCCAACGAAATCCAAAAGAGGCCTCCCACTACCGACACATACTCGCTGGGGCAATCTCAGGAAGAGTTCTACTTCACGCTGCCGCTGGAAAAGATGGATCTCTGTTTGTATGGGAGGGACCATGACATTCCGGCGTTTGATCTCACGCGGGCCACCGGTCTCACCACCGGGCAGGTCGAGCGCGTATACGCGAGTATCGACGCCAAGCGCAAGGTAGCGCAGTATCTTCACGCCGCACCCATCGGGATCGAACAGGTCGATTGATGATTGATCGCCAGACGGATGTCGCAGAGTTCCTCCTCTCAGGAAAGGATCCTGATCGCACGGCCCTCCTCTTTGTTCACGATCAATGCAGTTATGGAGATCTGCAGAGGCGGGTGGAGCAGGCAAGCCGGGCAATCCTTGCCATCGGCGGTCGGAAGGGCGACCGCATAGTGCTGCTCGGCGAGAACTCCCTCTTTTGGGTCTCAACCTATCTTGGCATCCTGCGGGCTGGTCTCGTTTGCGTTCCCCTGTCGGATACCATCAATTCGAGCGATCTGGAATACATCCTGCGGAATACAGAGGCCCGAGCCATCTTCGTCGAACGCGACATCAGCGCAATCCAGGTACTCGACGAGGCACAAGTTCGTTTGGTCACTGCTTCTGAGATTGATACCTTGGCAGAGGAGTGCCCGTCAAGCTGGTCGTTTCCACCCGTAAATGCAGACGATCTCGCCGCCCTGATGTTCACCTCCGGAACCACCGGCCGGCCGCGCGGTGTGATGGTCTCGCACGGCAATATCATCGCCAACACAGAATCGATCATCGAGTATTTGCGGCTGACGGAGGATGACCGCATTCTGACGGTTCTACCGTTCCACTATTGCTTCGGCGCATCGCTGCTCCATACACATCTTCGCGTGGGCGGGTCGCTGGTGATCGAGCCGCGATTTATGTATACCGAGGCGGTGCTACAGAGAATGATCGACACCGCCTGCACCGGATTCGCCGGCGTGCCAAGCCACTTTCAGGTTCTGTTGCGCAATTCGACGCTGCGGAAGAAGAGCTTTCCTCACCTGCGCTATGTGCAGCAGGCTGGAGGGCACTTGCCGCCCGCAGTGATTCACGATCTTTGCACTTCTCTGCCCACCACCCAGGTCTTCATTATGTACGGACAGACCGAGGCCACAGCGAGGCTCTCCTATCTCTCTCCGGAGTGCCTTCCCGGCAAAATTGGTTCGATCGGCCGTGGCATACCCGGAGTCATCCTGCGCGTGGTCAACGACGCGGGGCAAGATGTGCGCCCCGGTGAAGTCGGCGAAATTGTGGCCCGCGGCGCGAATGTGACTCGTGGGTACTGGCGCGCACCCGAGGAAACAGCGGCGTTCTTCAAAGACGGGGAGCTTCGAACCGGGGACCTCGCTACGGTGGACGGCGATGGCTTCATCTACGTCGTAGACCGTGCCAAAGACTTCATCAAGTGTGGCGGCGAGCGAGTCAGTTGCCGCCATATCGAGGATGAACTCCTGGCCTGCGACGAGTTGCTCGAAGCTGCCGTAATTCCCGTTTCCGATGCTTTGCTGTGCGAAGCGGCCAAGGCATTTGTGGTGCCCCGGTCTCAGGAAGACCACGGCCTGGCAGAGCGCCTGACTGTCTTCCTCAAAGCGCGCCTGCCCTCGCAGCACATTCCCAGGCAGTTCGTAGTGCTACCGACACTGCCCAAGAACAGTGCCGGCAAGGTTCTCAAGGCAAAATTGAGAGCGCCGGCAGTATCTTAACCGCGTTCTTCGACCGCCAAACAATCCACTCACCCACGATTGTCGCATCACGTTGTGGCATGCCTCCAAGATTCATGGACATCAGCGCGGGAGTACAGTAGACCACTTAACATGTCCGGAAGTTAATGCAGGAAAGACGTGTTCCCGATCGAGGCGATCTTGAGTACGGGGCAAAGCCAGGCTCCGAACAAAATGAGGAGATGGATGGGTATCGCCGATGTTGCGCAGCCTGACTCTTGGGCATCAAGGATGCGACGAGAACGTGTTCGGCTGTTCTTGGAGCTTCTGCCTCCGGATCGCTCCATCAGTATATTGGACGTAGGCGGAACCGAGCAGTTCTGGCTAAACGCCCTACATGCCTTAGATGGAGGGTATAATCGTCTATCGATAACACTACTTAATCGTGCAAGCCAACCAATAACCGATAAAGGTCGGATAGTACGGTCGATGGTGGGGGATGCACGTGACTTGTCCAGGTTTTCTGATGCTGAGTTCGATTTTTGTCTTTCGAATTCAGTCATTGAGCATGTAGATACGATCGATGATCAGCGGAGAATGGCACGCGAAATAGCACGCGTGGGCAGTGGATATTTTGTCCAGACACCAAACCGCAGATTCATTCTTGAGCCGCACTTTCATATGTTTGGGTGGGCGCAGATGCCCGTCTGGTATCGAACCTTTCTCCATAGGAGAATCGATCTGGGATGGATGAAGGCCGAACCGAATTATCTTCAGGCGCGCATCGACGTCGAGCAGATTCGGCTGCTCTCGGTACGAGAGTTTCGACTCATGTTCCCTGACGGAGAAGTTCATTTTGAAAAGATTGGTCCGCTGACCAAGTCCCTGATTGCGATCCGAAGATGTCACGCGCAACCCTGATGCTTATATCGATCAGGGTGCGTGGTGCCGGCCTCATTCGGCTCGGACCGCAGAGAATCGGGTTGAGGTTAAGGGACAGTGAAGGTTTTATCCTCGCTATCCTCGCCGCAAACTCCCGGGGGCAGGACGCAAGCAAGAGGCTCGTCGACATTCCTGCAGTCCATGAGAGACGATCAAGTACGGGATCAAGATCTATGGGTTTTGGAACGGCCGGATCTCACTGATCCGGCCGTTGATTCTGTTGGGCTTACGATGCCGTTTTTTCACCCCTTTTGGAACGGGCATCAGATATTGATGCATCTGGTTGATGGCGCCGCGCTGGCGGCGCAGGAGCTTGTGCACCGTCCGGGTTTCGGCGAGGTTCTCCTTGACGGAGTCGCGGATCTCGCCGAGTGCGGCAGTGGACCAGCAGAGCCGGCGGGCCGCGCAGAACAGCGCGGCTACGCCGGCGATGACGGCGGAGGAGAGAAGCAGAACGTTCGAGCGATCATTCATGCGGCATTGTCCTTATAGGTAGGGACGTGCTCGTGCAGCACGCGGTGGACAGTGGCCCGGGAGATGCTGTGCTGCTGGGCGATCTGGCGCAGACTGAGACCGCGCCGGTGGTCGCTGAAGATGGCTTCGCGGTCGATCTCGAGCGGGTTTGCGCCCGATCTGCCGGCCTTCGAAGCCCGCCCGCCGCATGCCGGCGCGCACCCGCTCGATGATCAGGTTGCGTTCCAGCTCCGCGATGGCGCCGACGATCACCACGATGGCCCTGCCCAGCGGGCCGTCGGTGTCGATTGGCTCGCGGAAGCTGGCGAACTTTACTCCCAGCCGGTTCAGCTCGTCCAGGATATCGAGGAAGTGCCGGGTGGACCGGGCGATGCGATCCGAGGCCCAGACCAGCACGATGTCGAATTTGCCGCGGCGGGCATCGCGCATCAGGTCTTCGAGTCCAGGCCGCTTGGCCCTTACCCCGCTGATCCGGTCCGTGTATTCCTGCATGATCTGATAGCCGCGCTGGGCGGCCATCTGGCGCAGGTCCAGCAACTGGGTCTCCGGGTGCTGGTCGATGCTCGATACCCGCAGGTAGAGGGCGGCGCGTTTCACCGCTGCCGCCCCTTGGGTTTGGGTGCGTGTCTGTCGACATAGGACTGGATGAACTCCAGCAGGATGTCGGTCATGTTCTGGCCGCGGGCGGCGGTGGCCGCCTTGAAGGCGTTGTGCAACTCGACAGGGACGTTCAGGTTCATGCGTTTGACTTCCTCGTTGTTGACGGTGATGATCGGACTCACCTCCTTTCTCTCCAGAGGTGAGCTTATCCGGTTATGAGTACCCGGCGCCAGGGCCCCACGGCGGGGCGCCGGCCCGGCAACGAATACTCCAGCATCTTGTTGATCGTTTTCCGCGCCAGCACGGGGTCCCCACGGACAGGTCTTCGCCCGTGGGGTAGAGGCCGGACTCCCGGGCTACCGCACGCCGCTCCGGCCCTCGACCAGAACCGCCCGCCGCACACGCGCATACAGTTCCACCGTGTACATACCTCCGGTGTTCCACGGAAAAGACACCTCCTCGTCGGCGCGGAACCCGGCTGCGAACCTGGTTCGTTAGCCCCACAAGGCCCCGTTGTCCGTGAAACCAGAATGTGGCGGGATGGACTACTTTTACTCCGCCACGTTGCACCGCTCCCGCGGCGTAACGTGGTCTATTTTTGCTCCGGCGCGTACAGGCGGGAACCCAAAGGGTTTGGTATTGAGCGGTCCTGACGTTCTCGAAAGGAGTCTGGTCGGCGCTACTCCCGGCTCAGCCTAACCTGGGACCAGGCTTGAAGACCGCCTCAAGCCCGGGGGTGAACCAGAGATCCATTGGATAGCGGTCGAGTGCAAGGAGCAACTCGACGGAGTGAGCCTTCTCAAGGATATCCCTCGCCTCCTTAAGACCGGTAACGAAAAACGCGGTCGAGAGGGCATCAGCAGTAACGGCATCGGGCGCGAGAACCGTTATGCTGGCCGTGCCTGTCACCGGATATCCCGTGCGCGGATTGATGACGTGGGAAAATCGCTGCCCGGCTATGTCAACAAAGCGCTCGTAACTTCCCGAGGTGGCAAGAGCCAGCCCGCCTGGCAAGGCGATTTTGCCGAGAACGCCGTCGCCGTCAAAGGGATCACGCACGCCGATCTGCCAGCGCTCTCTCTGGGAGGGGCGTCCGGCGGCGCGAACATTGCCGCTGAAGTCAATAAGAAAGTCGTGAATTCCCGCGCTCACACAGGAGTCATAGGCACGATCGACGGCGTAGCCTTTGGCGATGCCCCCGACGTCCACCGCCATGCCCTGAAGCGGAAGAAAGGCTGTTCCCTCGCGCAGGATCATGCGGCGATAATCCACTAACTTGAGGACCTCGCTGATGGACTGGCCGGAGGGCTGTGTCACGGGTACCGGCGCCCCGTTAAATCCCCACAGTTTCGCCAGCGGCGAAGCGGTAGGGTCGAATGCGCCTGAAGTCAATTCCCCAAAATGCTGACTAAGCTGGAGCACCCGATAAGCATCTTCTGAAAAGGCGACTGAAGCCGCTCCTGCCATTCTTGAAAGCTCACGGACGGCGCTATCGGACCGATAGGCGCTCATCTCGCTTTCCAGACGGTCAAAGATTTCCCGGATGTGTTTGGTGATCGGTTCAATGAGGTCAGCGTAATCTGCCCCGAGGGTGACTGTGGCCAGAGTTCCCATGGACTGAAACGACCGGCTGGGAAGGTCGGGGGTGTGAAAAATCCGCCCCGGCATACCGCGTAATCCCCAGGCGCGCGCAAAATCGAGCACGGTTCGAATCGGTCCTCTTGAACTCATGAAACTGTCCACGCGAAGCCTTGTCGGGGATTGCAAATCAGAGCCGCGGCATTTCCGGTAGCGGAACTCCGTGACCGTCAGTTTTTCGACGTTGGCAGAGATCCACCGCGGAAGATCAGCGCCTCTCTATCTTGGCATCGTCATCAGGCGTACCAGGGACGCGCGCGGTCCTGCAGGTTTGAAAGCACGTCAATGGCAACGTTGACATCCTCGACCACCTGAAAATCAAACATTCCCACGTTAATAAAGTCAGCGCCGTTTTCGAAGGCGAACCGAAAGCCGTCTTTCGGATGTACGGCGCCAGCTGCCAGGACCTTGAAGGCGATCCACGGCTTCTTGATGGTTCCCATCACTTCGATGGTTTTCTCCGGGAACAAGTCGAAGATGTTGTCTTTCCAGGAGCCATGGGCAAGCTCTGGATCGATCACCGAAAACTCGACGCGATCCTTTCTCGGAGTAGCGGACCAGTAATTGTCGCTGTGAAAAGTCTTGACGTAGTAGTCCGGATCCAGCCCAGCCTTTTCGCATTGGATGGGCACCTCGATAGAATGCGCGCCGATGCCTGCCGGAACCCCCTGGCTCTTGATGTAGTCCAGCGCTTTGCCCAGCACATCCATTTGTCCGCTTTTGACGAAAATGTCGCCCTCGACACCGCGAATGTAGAGCATGGTTCCACCGTGGTCGATGGCCTTGTCGATCGTCTCCTTCATGTCTGCCGGTTTGGGTTGCCCCCAGATCTGGACGAGCGTCTGCATTTTAGAGGCGTTCAGTTCGCGGTACTTGCTGAAGAGGGGCAGCTCATTGGGGTCGGCGCAGAAGGTGTTGATGCCCGCACGCTCAGCCAGTTCCAGCGTCTCAAGAACCTTGCGGTCGGTGTTGTACGCCTTGAATAGCTGCGATGTGTAGACAAGATCCCGGGCATGCGAATACCCACCGATCAGGTTGCCGCCCAGAATAAGACGACTGACCTTCAATTTTCCCAGGTTCCCCTTGGGCAGCTCGCCCTTGAGGTCTTTCAGCGTGAGGTCCTGAAGCTTGATGGTGGCGCCGGTTACGGCATGGATCCTCTCCCAATCGTATTTCTGACGCGTGACGTATCCGAGAATCGGAAGAACGGGTACGCCGATCAGATTCTCAAGCGTCTTACGCCGAGACAGGGAAACAGGGGCAGGCGTAATGCTGGCATCCTTTGCGGCCGCCCTCTTTCGCGATCTCCACTCGCGCCAGAGCCGGTCGAGTCCCCACTGGCTGGCTGGCGGGACGGCCAGAAAGACGGCCAGGACCAGTAGCTCCACCAGATTCGTATTCACCAGCAGGTAATGGCCTTCCACGGGGATGCGGTAATCCGTCCGGATCAGAGGTGGTTGCGCCAGGTAGTAAAGCGAAAGGAGGACAATGCCAAAGGCGCTGGCAAGGCGAGTCATGCAGCCAACGATCAGAGCCGCGCCAATCAGGATTAAGCCCCATATATTCAGAGAATCGACCGCGCGCAGCATGCCCGGACTTGATCCAAGCCAATGGAAAAAGCCCGGGAAGAATCCGTGCGATAACAGCAGGTAAGGAGCTGCCGTCCAGTCCGGCGTCAGCAGCTTGGCAAGTCCTTCATAAAGAAACTGCCACCCGATGGCGATGCGCAGGCACAGAAGGATGGCAGCCACCGGTTTCCACAACAGAGCACTTCTGGGGGCCGCTCCGGTATCTCTTCCAGTCATAAGAACCATCCCCTTTCGGCCGGTGCGTGCCAATCCCGGCATTCGGGAATGCTTGGGATCGTCCGCGGCAAATGGCGCAAGAACCAGACTTCGTTATGGATTTTTCGATGCCGCAATTGTACACGCCGGGGCCGCTTTCGCAAGATGAACGGAGACGATCTGCCTTTCTGGGCAACTCCATTGGCGCTCGGAGACCATTGGAATGCTGACAAGTGGGTTGGTGTGGCGCCGCAGGGGATGATGTGGCTCTTGATACGCCCGCAATTCAGACGATAATCGAACGCTGCGCGGCATCTGGCGGAAGAGTGGTGCGATCGCCTCCGGGAGCCTCTGAGCCGCCCTGTTCGGCACGGTGACATTAGTAACTTATCATGCTGATTGCAAATGATTTAATGTCAGTTTTTCAGAGCATCCAGGCGCTGCCAGTCCTTCGTGATCACGGATTGAAGGCCATTGGTTCTGAGCTTCTCTGCCGCCGTTACCCAGCCGTGCAGCTCTGCCCAACGAGCATTGCTCTATGGATGAACGAGCTTGCATGAATCCCGCCAGTTTGCGAGGCCGATTCTTGGCATTTTCTGAACGGATCGCCTCAGCACGAGCACCGCCCATCCAGCGATTCCACTAGCCCTCACGGCGTTTCCGTAACAGGCGCCGTTTTTGATATCCTGCGAGGGTGCGGGCTCCTGGTGGCCGCGCCGGCCTGAGGATCTCGGCCCGGAGATACGGCAATCCTGGAATCGCTCTTGCCCTATCTATCTGCAATAAAACGAGCAGGAACCGGAAATCTGCCCTTGCTCGCGCCACGGCCAGAAGTTTTTTTCACGGGCATCAGGGGTCTTCACGGACATCTAACAGCCGTCACAGACCATCTGATTAGGAAGAGGATACCGGGCCGCTGTTTCAACTGGGAGGGATGTGTAGAGCAAGTGTAGGCATATCCTCCGTCCGCTTCAATCAGAAATGAGAAATCACACCCTCCGGCCCACGATTCGGGCGTTCCCCTGGGGGTCAGGCGATTTGATTGTGCTTGGAGGCCGGAACAGTGAAGCTATCATCTTCAGTAAAATGTAGATGATCAACGATCGCCGTTTGGTGATGTTGAACAGAAACCTTTCGTCAGCGAATCAGGAATGGACAAAGCTGTTTGCTGGCGGATAAACTGACCCTCTGCTTGCCCCAAGCCGCAAACTATGAGGACTCGATCCGGCTTTCATGATCAATCAATTGTCGTTTCCCAGCTTTGTTTGGAAAAATCTGTGGCGGCGACGCCTAAGAACACTGCTAACGCTTTGCGGTATTGGTATGGCAATTGGGGCATTTGTAGGCCTGGTAGGCTTTTCCAGCGCATTTGAACAGGCATGGTTACACATCTACACCAGCAGCGGCACCGACATTGCTGTCATTCAACGGACTTTTCTCAATACCTCGATCGACGAATCGGCGGCGGGAAAGATACGAGCGTTGCCTCTGGTGGCGCAGGCCTCGCCCATGATTTACAACGTAATGGACTTAACCCCGGAAGTGAATGCTCTTGTGTATGGTTGGAAAGCTGATTCCTATGAATTCAAATCATTGCGGATACTGTCAGGACAGCGTTTCCGCGACGGGAAACCGGAAGTGATACTTGGCTATTTGCTGGCCGAAGATCTGAAGATGAAACCCGGCGACACGCTGGAGATACAAGGCTCGCCCTTCAAGATTACCGGGATTTATCACGGCGGCTCCGCCCTGGAGGCGGATGCCCTGATTATGCCGCTCGACGAGTTGCAGCAATTGAGCGGTCTCGAGGGCAAGGTTTCGACCATCGATGTGCGGCTGCGCCCGGCGCCACCCGGAGAGCCGCCGGAAAAGTACCTGAAACAGGCGCAGGCGCAGATCGAAGCGGTTGTGCCGGGAACCAAGGCGGTTCCCGCCGCCGAGCGCGCCAGCAACAATGAGTTCGTCCGGCTGGCCCATGCCTCAGCCTGGGGCACTTCTTCCATAGCCCTGCTCATCGGCATCCTGGGAATCGCCAACACGATGGCCATGTCCGTCTTCGAGCGCACGCGCGAGCTTGGAATCCTGCGCGCGCTCGGCTGGTCTCGCTGGCAGGTGATGCTTCTCATTCAGATGGAAGCGGCAGTGCTTGGCCTGGGCGGAGGGATCATCGGCATCGTCCTGGGATGCTGCGCTCTGCGCCTTCTGGCCCGGCTGCCGCAAACTGCGAGCATCGTCTCATCTCAGGTTCCCTACCCGCTTCTGGCCGAGACCCTGGGCATTGCCTTCTGGGCGGGATTGCTCGCGGGAGCTATTCCGGCATGGCGCGGAGCGCAACTTTCTCCGGTGGAGGCGCTGCGGCATGACTAGTCCCGCCCTGGAGATGCGCGATGTGCGCAAAAGTTACGAGCAAGGACAGATCGAGGCGCTGCGCGGCGTAGATTTGTCCATTGCGACCGGCGAATATGTGGCCATCAGCGGCCCCAGCGGAAGTGGCAAGTCTACCCTGCTTCACCTGCTCGGCGGCCTGGATAGCCCAACCACCGGCACGATCCTGTTCAAGAATGCCTCGCTTGGCTCCGACATCGACCTGGACACATATCGTTCCCGGAAGGTTGGGTTCATCTTTCAGGCATTTCATCTGATGCCCACGCTGCGGGCCATCGAAAACGTGCAGTTGCCAATGCTGGGGTTAAGCCGGCGCGGCATGGACCGCGCGGCGCGGGCCAGAGATCTGCTGATGGAAATGGGCCTGGAAGACCGGATGGAATCGTATCCCAACCAGCTCTCGGCGGGTGAAAGACAGCGGGTAGCGATTGCGCGCGCCCTGGCGAACGAACCCGATATTCTGCTGGCGGATGAACCCACTGGAAACCTTGACAGCAAGTGCTCCGCAAACGTGATGCAGATGTTGACCGGGATCCAGAAGCGGCACGGCATGACCCTGATCGTGGTGACCCACGACGATGCAATCGCGCACGCGGCGCCCCGGCAGATCCGCATCCGGGACGGAAAGGTGGAGCAATGAGAACCGCGGTTCTAGCGCTGTGGGGGGGATTGCTGCTGTCTCCGTACAGCGCATGGCCTGCGCAGACCTCACCGGTTTTGGCGACCGCCCGGCGCCAGGTCGAGTCGGCCGACTACCGGATGAATGGACGGCTGGTGAGCGTGAACGCCAACGGTACGCGAACCACCGATCGCGTCAGGATCAAGGCGCGCTGGTTCCCCGGCGTTCTTTGGGAGCAAATCGCGGTTACATCTCCTCCCGCAGCGAGAGTTCGTTTGTTGCTGGAGATGCGGCCGGGGGGAACGAGCACGATATGGATCGCACATCCGGGGGACAAAGCGCCGGCGGTGCTGGCCTTTGCCAAATGGAGCCAGGGACCGTTGGGACCTGCGTTCAGTTACGAAGATTTTCTGGAGGGGCAATATTTCTGGGCCGGTCAAAAAGATCTGGGCGTGACAAAGTTTGGAGCTCGCAATTGCGATGAATTACGCAGCACGCCGGGAGCAGCAGACAAAACTCACTTCGCTGCGGTAAAGAGCTGCCTGGATCCGCAGAGCGGCTTCCCGCTTCATGTGGAGAAGACACTGAAAGATGCGGTGACTGTGAAGGAGTTTACTTATTTTGGGCTTCATCAGACGCGGGGTGTCTGGTGGGCACATCAAGTGGAAGCGAAGATCCGCGGCCGCGCCGGCTCTACGCTGCTCATCATTGAACGCGGCACACCCGAGGCGCATCTCAGCCTGCAAGATTTCAATCTCGCACGACTCACGCATTTCTAAGGTGAATCATGTATCTCCTCCTTTCCGTTCCCGCCGTTGCAGCGGCATTGATCGCAGCCGGCTTCCTGTATCAACTGCTTGGTGCTTACTATGACCGGGTCCGGTATACGAGAGGCGGCCGATGGATCAACATCGGAGACGGCCGCAGGCTCTATCTGCTCGAAAAGGGCACAGGCGGACCGACGGTGATCTTTGAAGCCGGAATCGCGGCCACCAACCTGAACTGGTACCACATCCAGGACATGGTGTCGCACTTTGCGGCGACAGCCTCCTATGATCGCGGTGGCCTGGGCTGGAGCAGTCCGTGCCGGACCGCGCGCACGCCGAGTAACATTGCCGCGGAACTGCACGAGTTGCTCAATGGCGCCGGAATCAAACCGCCTTACGTTCTGGTGGGACACTCCTTCGGCGGATTGGTGATGCGGCGGTTTGCCCTCATGTATCCGGATGAGGTGAGCAGCGTTGTGCTCGTGGACCCCATGCGATGCGAAGAATGGCCACCTCTTGACCCCGCCAAACAGGAGATCATTGATCGCGGCAAAAAGCTTTCGAACTATGCTGTTCCAATCGCCCGGCTCGGATTGGCCAGGCTCGCCGTTACCTCACTCCTGTGCCGCTCCGGCCGCATGGCCGAGCGCTTGGCCGGCGCCGCCGGCGACGGAGGCATGCACGTTCTGGGGCGCATCAAAGGCGAGGTGGGTAAGATGCCGAGAGAGGTCTGGCCGGTTGTGGCGGCTCACTGGTCCCGCCCCGGCTTCTACACGGGAATGCGATGTCATGTTGAGGCCGTGCCGGACACAGTGCGCGAGATGCACGATGCCGAGCCTATCCGCGGAATTCCGGTGCTGCTGCTGACGCCCGGGAAAGCGTCACCCCTCTCGGAGGATTGCCTGAGGCGGATTGGAGACAATGTCCGCCAACTCATCGCGCGGGACAGCGCGCATTGGATTCACCTCGATGAACCCCAACTGGTAATTGATTCCATCCGGGCAAGCGTAATGGCAGACCAGTCCGAACCGATTGCCGCCGCGGGTTAGGCTCAAGGCTTGAAAGGCTCGCCGTCCGCAGGGCGGCGAGCCTCACTCCATCTCCCTCGAATACCTCTCTCGCAGCACCCGGCGAAGTATCTTGCCATTGTCATTCTGCGGCAAGCCGCCGGGCTCAAGAATCCAGATGCGGCGCGGCGCCTTGTAAGCCGCAAGATTTTGCCGGCACCAGTCCAGCAGGTCGCTTTCATTGGCCGGCGCATCTGAATACAGTTCAACCGCGGCGGCGGGAATCTCGCCTTTCTCCTTATGAGGCAGGCCAAAAGCGACAGCGCGGGCTACCGCGGGATGAGCCTGCACAGCCTCTTCCAGTTCGCGCACGTAAACCGAGTAGCCGCCCGACTTGATTACATCCTTCATGCGTCCGACCAGCCGGATCATGCCGAGGCGGTTGCGCGTGGCCAGGTCGCCTGTGCGCATCCAGCCATCGCTGGTGAGCAGCCCCTGGCTCGCTTGATTCTGCTTCCAGTAATGTGGCGAAAGGCCGCGGCGGCGGATCTGGCACTCGCCCGTTGCGCCGGCTCGAACTACCCGCCCGTTTTCATCCGCAACGCGGATGTGAAACGGCGGGACGGGAAAGCATAGATCGCCGCTACCCGGCAACAGCGGCAACTCGACACCCATCATGGCAAGCCCGCCCAGTTCCACCATGCCGTAGCCGTTGAGCAGAACCGGCGGAATGCGCCTGCCTCCCGGCAGCCGAAACAATGCGCCAAACTCCCGCAACTGCTGCCGGACCTCAGAAGGCAGATGATCGCTGGCTGAGAGCCAAACACGCACGCTCCTCAGCCGCGAGGGATCCGGATGACTGTTGACGAGCTTGGCGAACATGGCCGGAACGCCGACAACAGTGGTGATACCGAATCGCTCAACTATGCTCAGGGCGGCGGTGACTTCGAAGCGATCGAGAAAGGAGCCGCGAATGCCCGCCATCAGTCCATAAAGAGCGATGCTCACAGCCATGATGTGCGACCACGGCAGCGCGATCAGCGCAAGGTCTCTTGGTCCAAGAAACAATCCCGCCAACACCGTCGACGCGCGCGCGCCAAGCAGCGCATTGCTGGAAAGAGCCGCTCCTTTGGGATAGCCGCTGGTGCCGGAGGTATGAAACACGGCAATCGTAGAGGCGGGATCGATCACGGCAGGCGGAAACACTATCCCGGCTCCCCATGCATCATCAGGAATGCGCAGAAATCCATCGAGCGTCTCAGGCTCATGATCGGCCTGGATCCAGACACGCGCGCTCAACGCGCTGCGGTCCACGATATTGCGCTCGAAGACCGCCTTGTCGGTTACCAGGATCTCCGTGCCGCTCTCAGCCAGAATGCGGCGTACTTCGGTGGCGGAAAGAAGCGGGTTGAGCGGGACCGCGATTCCTCCCGCGCGAATCACGGCCAGGAACCAGTGAAAGCAGCGCCGGTCGTTGGTACGATAGATGGCTACCGGCTGGCCAGGACGAAGCTCGATCGTCTGCCGCAGAAAGGCGTCGATGGCGCAGAGTTCGGAGTGGAGTTGGGAGAGACGAAAATGACCGTCTTCGCCGACCGAAACCTCGCAATCGCCTTTCCGGCGAAGCAACTCATCAACCAGATTCGCCACCGTAACCTTGCGGTCGCGCGCGAGCTTCAAGCTTTGAAGAATATTCATTGTGCGGAAACCGGCTTGCGGCCCCAGTCGCTGGCGACACAATATTCAAAGAGCCGGTCAAGGTAATCCAGAACCGGAGGCGGGCACACTCCGGCGCGGTTCAGCAGGCGTTCCGCGTTGCTGGTGTCGAATTGCATGCGCATGGTGAAGTAGTCCCGATAGGCGCGACCGTCGCGCAGCACCCGGCGCTTGCGGCCCCACAAGGCCAGAAACAGCAGCGGCCGCAATGCGGCGAAGAAGAACTTCGGATCGACATACCGCGGCTCCCGCACCTGGAAATACTCCGCGGCGCGGCGCGCGATCTGCTGAATGGTGGCGCTGCCGCGCGGTCCGGCGCAAAGATGGACGGTGCTGCCGAAAGCTGCCTCCTCAAAGAGCAGGTGCGCAACCGATCTGGCGACAAAATCAACCGGCACGATATCCAAAATGGCATCAGGAAAGC
Source organism: Acidobacteriota bacterium (assembly GCA_021846945.1). Taxonomy (GTDB): domain Bacteria; phylum Acidobacteriota; class Terriglobia; order Terriglobales; family Acidobacteriaceae; genus Telmatobacter. Next base: position 33,699 of record JAJZVZ010000031.1, read on the forward strand.
CGGGGACGGTGCGCCACAACCGGCGCGCATAGATCTTGAGCGGCCAGTACATCATCTTGAAGCTGGAAGTTACGCCGGTCCGGGAATCGCCCACGATGATGCTCGGACGCAGAATCACACCCGGCAGGGAAGCCAGGCGAGAGCGGACCAGCGCCTCAGCTTCGGCTTTGGTCTGCTCGTAGGTGTTGCGATAATTCTGCCCCACATCCAGCTCGCACTCGCGCACCAGGCCGGTACGCTCGCCCGCCACATACGCCGTGCCGACATAGGCGAAACTGCGAAGATGCTTCATCCTGGCGGCAAGATCAAGGACGTGGCGCGTACCTTCAACGTTGATCCGGCGCGCCTCTTCCAGCGAATGGTCGAAGCGCACCGTGGCGGCAGAGTGGATCACGCGGGTGGCATGGGCGCAGAGATGCTCGTAGGCAGCGGTTTCCAAACCGCAATTGCCCTGGCTCACGTCTCCCGAGTACACCTCAACGCGCGCACGCGCGCCGGAAGGAATGATCGATTCCGCCCGTTGTTGGCCCGATTGGCCCGAACGGTCGCGTATGAGAAGCACCAACTTCGCATTCGGCTGGCGCTCCAGCAGCTCACGAACCAACTGCACCCCGAGAAATCCGGTCGCGCCGGTGACGAGGATAAGCTCTTCACTGTTCATTTTGAAACCGACTTTCGTGCTTGAAGCAACTCGAAGACCGCTGAGTAGTAACCAGTCAGTGCCCAGGCGCCGGGGAGGCTCATTCGTCATTATATCTTGCTGCGCGGCCTATTGGCGGGCAGTCCGGCCACCAGAGAATCGCGTGAAAGTCGTAAACCGTGCGAATCAATGGCCTTGCAGGGACACGGCTTTCCGACGTGCGGAGCTTCAGCCGCGCCGCCTTCGGTGGCCAATATTGCCGGGCTTTTAAGGTTGCGAAACAATTCAACGCGAGCAAGGTCTCGTAACAGTCCCTCACCGGAGTTTCCGTCCCGCGATGGATGAATCTGTAGCGCCGGTCTCCAGACCGGCTGTCGTACGGGTGCCCTCAACCGCACTTGCGATCCGCTTGTTGTTAGGGCACGGCTTCAGAGGCTACGAAAAGTGCAATTAGCAGGCGAAGTTGGCCGCCGAAGGAGGCGCGGACCCTGAGATTTCCCGAGCATCCTTATGCAAGCGTGATTTTCAGTGCCGCGCCATATCCGTAGGCAGGACCCGGCTGCGTGGGCAACTCAACACGCAATTCCTGAGCCCTCTGCCTCCACTTGAGCTTTCTGCTCGTGCCCAGTACAGTGACGTGCTCGATCTTGCCAGGATTTGTTTCGCTCGCGGTGCCCAGAGATTTGATATCGACCTCGCCCTCGGGCCATCCCATGAAGATCGCGTAGATCACCTTATTCGCCTTGTTGCGCGTGAACCGGATATCCCTCGGCCCCAGGCTGCTGATGCTCTTGCCCTGGAACGATCCACTATGCACCTTATTCGGCCCCTCGCCGTACACTTTCCATGGCCGCGTTGCGTAGATGGCCTCGCCGTTGATCTTCATCCACGCCGCGATCTGGTCCAGCACCGCAATCTCCTTGCTGTCGATGGTACCGTCCGGCTTGCCGGGAATATTCAGGATGAAGGTACCGTTCTTGCTGACCGTATCGACCAGCCAGTGGATGACGTCGCGCGGCGGCAGATAGCCTCCATACTCGCCCGGCATCTCATACAGCTTGCGCTGGTAGTGCCACTGCCCGATGCAGGTCTCCGACTGCCACGCGTATGGCATGATTCCACTGGTCAGCCCGCGCTCGTAATCGGCCACGACCGCCTTGGCGAGCCGGTCGGGCACCTGCTTCACATTGAGTACGGCTTCCATCCTGCCGCCGTGGGTCTCCAGACTGTGGTTGTAGAAGTAGGCGCCCACATTCATTCCGCCCCATCCCAGCGGCAGCAAGGCGTTGTCAAAGTACAGCAGATCGGGATCGTGCTGATCGATCAGATCCCGCGTGCGGTCATAGAAGTTCTTCACATACGAGACATCGGGAAGCGCATTCTCAGGATGTTTCGGGGCATAGAGCCGCTGCGGATCAAGCCCCTGCCACCACTGCTCTTTGCCGTCGGCCTTGGTGAGCCGGCCGTCATAGGGCACGCCGGCCATGGATCCGGTTTTGTCAGCGCCGTGCGATGTCTGGAACCACCACCAGTTGCGTGCCTGGTGCACCGTCACTCCAAAGCGCAAATCCTGATTGCGGGCCGCCCTTGCCCACGTGCCCACCACATCGCGATGCGGTCCATGATTGCCCGCGTTCCAGGGCTGGTGCTTGGAGTTCCATGCGTCAAAGCCGTCATGATGGTTCGCCAGCGCGATGAAGATCCTGGCGCCCGCATCCTTGTATCGCTGGATCAGCGCATCCGGGTCCCAGTTCAGCAGCGTCCACTGCGCGCACAGATCCTTGTACCCGAACATCGACGGATGACCATAGTGCTCCAACTGGAATCGGTACTCCGGATCCTCCGGAATATACATCTTGCGCGCGTACCAATCGCCATCTTCCGGAACGCATTGCGGACTCCAGTGCGCCCAGATGCCGAACTTCGCATCGCGATACCACTCCGGCGCGTCATATTGCAGCAGCGAATCCCACGTCGGCCGGTAACGGCCGCTGCCATTCAGTCCCGCCATCGGCGCTTCCATGGGCACGCCGTCCCAGGATCCACCGGGCAACTCGGGCGGCT
>JAJZVZ010000032.1 GCA_021846945.1 Acidobacteriota bacterium
CGCGTAGTAGGCGCTGCCGGTCTTGAGATGCTTCACAATCTCAGCACCGCCGTCACGGGTGCGCTGGATCATCGCTTCCAGGCGCTCGGGCGGGATCAGCTCAGTGATGGGAATGCCGGCCACGGTCGAGTAGCGGGCCAGCGGAACCATGGTGTCGCCATGGCCGCCCAGCACAAACGCGGTTACGTTCTCCACACTCACGTTCAGCTCTGCCGCAATAAAAGCGCGGAAGCGCGCCGAATCCAGCACGCCGGCCATGCCAATTACGCGCTCGCGATTGAATCCGGCCTGGCGAAACGCGGTCTGCGCCATGGCGTCCAGGGGGTTCGAGACGATGATCAGAATCGACTCCGGTGACTGCGCTACCACCTTCGACACCACGTCGGACATGATCTTGAAGTTGGTGTGGAGCAGATCATCGCGGCTCATGCCCGGCTTGCGGGCAATGCCGGCGGTGATCACAACGATGTCGGAGTTGGCCGTAGCCGCGTAGTCGTTCGCGCCGATCAGGTTGACGTCGCGCTTTTCAATAGGCATGGCTTCGAGCAGGTCCAGCGCCTTGCCCTGCGGTACGCCTTCCACGACGTCGATTAAAACCACATCTGCAAGTTCCTTGGCCGCAATCCAATGCGCGGTCGTGGCGCCAACATTGCCGGCGCCTACAATACTCACTTTTTTCCGCATGTTTCCCCCTTTTCTTCTTCCGGGACCGTACGCCCCGTTGTTCATTCGCCAATAGTTCAGCCGATCACTGACAGCTGATCACTGACAACTGATCACTGACAACTGTCTACATATTGCCTATGATGCGCGATGCAAACTCACTGGTTCCTACCTTGGTGGCGCCGGCGGTCTGGCGCTCAAAGTCGTAGGTCACAAACTTTTGCAGAATCGTCTTCTCAATCGCAGTCTCGATGAGCTTAGCCGCTTCTTTCCAGCCGATAAAATCCAGCATCATGACGCCCGACAGAATTACCGAGCCGGGATTGATGACGTCCTTGTCGGCATACTTGGGAGCGGTTCCGTGGGTCGCCTCGAAGACGGCGTAGCCGTCGCCAATGTTCGCGCCTGGCGCGATGCCCAGCCCGCCCACCTGCGCCGCGGCCGCATCGGAGATGTAGTCGCCGTTCAGGTTTGAGGTGGCCAGAATGCTGTAATCCGCCGGACGGATGATGATCTGCTGGAAGATGGAGTCGGCGATGCGGTCATTCACCAGGATCTTCGACTTCCAGGCGCCGTTGCCGTGGCTCTTGCCGATGGAGTCCAGCACGGCCTTGACTTCGGCGCAAACCGCGTCGCGGAAGCTCTGCGGCGCGAATTCCATGCCCGGCTCAATCAAAGCGGCGTTCTGCTCAATCGAGATGCCGGGGTTGGCTTCGACATTGCCCAGGATCCAACTCTCGCGCTCGGTCACGGTCTGGTCGCGGAACTCCCCAGTTGCCACCTCGTAGCCCCACTCGCGGAAGGCGCCTTCAGTAAACTTCTGAATGTTGCCCTTGTGCACCAGGGTGACAGTCTTGCGGCCCGTCTCCATCGCGTGGCGAATGGCGTAGCGGACCAGCCGTTTGGTGCCGAAGATCGAGATGGGCTTGATGCCTACGCCAGAGTCCGTGCGGATTTTCTTTTTGCCGCCCTTGAGCAGATCATCGTTCACAAAGGAGATCAGCCGCGCGGCATCCTCTGAGCCCTGCTTGAACTCGATACCCGCATACACATCCTCGGTATTCTCGCGGAAGATGATGATGTCGAGCTTTTCCGGATGCTTCACCGGACTGGGTACGCCCTGGTAGTACTTCACCGGGCGCACGCAGGCGTAGAGGTCGAGAATCTGGCGCAGCGCCACGTTGAGCGAGCGGATGCCGCCGCCCACCGGCGTGGTCAGTGGCCCCTTGATGGAGACGCGCAGGTCGCGCGCCGCGGCCACGGACTCGTCGGGCAGCCAGGTGTTGAACTGGCGGTAGGCTTTTTCGCCGGCATAGATCTCAAACCAGCGGATGGCGCGCTTGCCACCGTAAGCCTTTTCCACGGCGGCGTCAAAGACCCGCTGGGACGCCTTCCAGATATCCCGGCCGGTGCCGTCGCCTTCAATGAATGGAATGATGGGATGATCGGGAACTTCGTACTGCCCGCTCCTGTATGCAATGGGTTGGCCGTCTGTTGGCAGGGCCAAGCCGTTATACGTGGATTGCATGATGCTGAGAGGTCCCTTCCTTTTTTATGGTCAAGGATGAGGCTAACACCTGCAAATTAGGAGTGGCAATGGCGCGGCAGGCGTTGGACGGGCCGCCCGCCGCTACTGGGAACGCTTGAATGCGTCGTCATCGAGGCGCGGAATGCCGAAGTGTCCGCGCAGATGCAGCAGGTCCAGAGGGCTCAGGTTGCCTGCCAGCGTGACCAGCGTGAGGCTCCGGGGAGTCTCCACCAGCACCACGGCTCCGCGCACATGCGTGCCGTCCAGCACCAGCCATGCGTCGGTGGTGCGATCGTGGATCGGGCCGCCTGCCTGGCTTGCTGTCAACACATGCTTCCAGCCCCGCAGATGGTAGCCGGCGCGCACCGCGTCCACCTGCTCGGGGTTCACCATATCAGCGTTACCGAACCGCATCAGGTGCACACTCACGCCGTCAAGTTTGGCAATTGCATGCCTGGCGTCAACATCGGAATCCGGCATCATCTCTGAGACTGCGCCAAGCATCGTGCGGTCGATCGTGAAGCTCGATTTCACCGCGGCCTCGGCGCTGAGTTGCGTCAGTGCCGGCGGCGCCCACTCCAGGTTCACCGGGCCGGGGGAGTCAACGGCAGGCGTGACGGCCGGAGCAGCCGGACCGGAAGCGCCTTGCCCTTCCACGGCCGTCTGCGCTTGGCCGCAGGCAAGTCCCGCGGTCAGGAGAGAGAGTGCAACTGCAGCGATCCACTTCATGCTTCCTTCAACGCCGATGACAAGGGAAAGTTGCGCTGCCGAAGCGTCTGTATGCGCGATTCTGCGCTGCTTTTGGCGGTCCATCCCGGAGCCGTCCTGAACCAGCGGCGGGCCTGGCTTGCAACCTCCGTGCATGAACGGGGGATGAAATCGCCTCAGACCCTGTTCCCCGCCGCCAGAATGCGATAGACTCTACCGGGAACCTCGTATTGAAATCACATTTTTCAGACCCACGGAGGCTACATAGAAATTGGGAATAAGCATGGTCCCAAAGAAGCTTTTCTTTACCAAGGGGGTAGGCAAACACAAGGAGCGGTTAACCTCCTTTGAGCTGGCCCTTCGGGACGCGGGGATTGCCTCGCAGAATCTGGTGCGCGTCTCCTCCATCTTTCCGCCGCGCTGCAAAGTGATTCCGCGCAAGGAAGGCCTCAAATACCTCAATCACGGCGAGGTTGTCTTCGCGGTGATAGCCGAGAACTCCACCCGCGAGCCGCACCGTCTCGTCGTTTCGAGCATCGGCGTGGCCATTCCCGCTGACCGCGATGCCTACGGATACCTGAGCGAGCATCACAGCTTTGGCGAGACCGAGGAGCAGGCCGGCGAATACGCCGAGGAACTGGCCGCCGAGATGCTGGCCACAACCCTCAACGTGGAGTTCGATCCCGACAAAAGCTGGGACGAAAAGAAGGAGATTTACCGCATCTCCAACAAGATTGTGCGCACCAGCAATTACACGCAGTCGGCGGTAGGGGACAAACGTGGACTATGGACCACGACCATCGCCGCCGCCGTGCTGATCCTGGAAGAGTAACAAGCGCGCGATCTGGCAAGCTGCGGGGGCCAATTCCGCTCGGCGGGATTGGCCTTGCTGCCGTTTCTGACGGGCTGCGGCGGAGGAGCGTCTTGCAATTCATGGCGAAGACACGCAAATTCACAGTGGGGCTTGTGCAGATGCGCATGGGCGCTGATCCGGAGGCGAATTTCGCCTCCGCCCTCGATCGCATTCGCACGGCTGCGCAGCTTGGCGCCAACGTCGTTTGCCTGCCGGAGCTTTTCCAGACACAGTACTTTTGCCAGCGAGAGGACCTGCATCTCTTCGATCTGGCCGAGTCGATCCCCGGACCATCGACGGCAAGCCTGGCCCAGGTGGCCCGCGAAGCTCATGTGGCCATCATTGCTTCACTCTTTGAGCGCCGCGCGCCGGGGCTTTACCACAACACCGCCGTCACCCTGAATGCCGATGGAGCGCTTGCCGGCGTCTACCGCAAGATGCACATTCCGGACGATCCACTCTATTACGAAAAGTATTACTTCACGCCCGGTGATCTTGGCTTTCAGGCAGTGGATACAGAGTTTGGCCGCGTAGGCACGCTGGTCTGCTGGGATCAGTGGTATCCCGAAGGCGCGCGCCTGACGGCGCTGCAGGGCGCAGAAGTGCTCTTCTATCCCACCGCCATCGGCTGGCACCCGGCGGAGAAGACTGAGTTCGGCGCCGCGCAGTACGATGCCTGGCAGACGATCCAGCGCTCCCACGCCATCGCCAACGGCGTCTACGTTGCGGCCGTGAACCGTGTTGGCCATGAGCATGGAGACATTCTGGGTAATCGCGCCGCGGGGCCGGGCCTGGAGTTCTGGGGCGGCAGTTTTCTGGCCGATCCCTTCGGCCGCGTCATCGCCAGGGCTTCGCACGACAAGGAAGAGATTCTGCTGGGCGAGGTTGACGTCGCGCTGATGGAAGAGACGCGCCGCAACTGGCCCTTCCTCCGCGACCGCCGCATCGACGCCTACGCGCCCATCACCAGCCGCTTTCTCGATCCCATCAAGACTCCTGCCCGCGACGGAGACTCTCAATCGTCATGACCGGAGCATTACCGCGAGAATTGGGCTACCGCATGCCCGCCGAGTGGGAGCCGCACGAGGCCACCTGGCTTGCCTGGCCGCATAACTCCGAGGACTGGCCCGGCAAGTTCCAGCCCATTCCGTGGATTTACGCCGAGATCGTGCGGCTTCTTTCGGCACGCGAAAAAGTGCATATCCTGATCCAGAAGTCCGCGGAGCAGCGGCGCATTGCGGGGATTCTCGACCGCGCCGGCGCCAACCTGGACCAGGTGAGCTTCCATGCCTGGCCCACGGACCGCGTCTGGACCCGCGACTCTGGTCCCATCTTTGTGCGGAATGGCGAGGGCGGCGTGGCCGTCACCAACTGGCGTTTCAATGCATGGGCCAAGTATCCCGACTGGCAGCTCGACGACCAGGTACCTGGCCGCGTAGCCGCTCTACTTAAGGTGCCTGAGTGGGAACCTTCCATACGGTTTGACGACGGCTCAACCCGCCGGCTGGTACTGGAAGGCGGTTCCATCGACTCCAATGGCCACGGCAATCTGCTCACGACGGAAGAATGCCTGCTCAGCGAGGTGCAGCAGCGCAACCCCGGCGTCAGCCGTTCGCAGATGGAGCAGGCCTTTCACGACTTTCTGGGTATGGACCAGGTCATCTGGCTCAATCGCGGCGTGACCGGCGACGATACCCACGGCCACATCGACGACATCGCCCGCTTTGTTGCGCCTGAGTCCATTGTGGCGGCCGTAGAGCCGAATGCAGACGACGCCAATCACGCACCGCTGGCTGAAAACCTCACGCGGCTTAAGGCCGCGCGCAACTGCGACGGCAAGCCGTTCACGGTGGTGGAACTGCCGCTTCCGCGCCCGGTAATTTTTCGCGGCCAGCGCCTGCCGGCCAGCTATGCCAACTTCTACATCGCCAACGGCCTGGTTCTGGTGCCCACCTTCCACGATCCCAACGACCGCGTGGCGCTGAACATTTTGGCAGAGCTTTTTCCGGATCGCGAGGTCATCGGCATCCATTCGGTGGATCTCATCTGGGGGCTGGGCGCGCTCCACTGCATGACCCAGCAGCAGCCTGCGGCAGTAGCATTGTGACCATGAGCGCCGAAAGCGACCCCATGCAAGCCGCCCTCGCCGAGGCCCGCCTTGCCGCGGAAGCCGGCGAGGTTCCCATCGGCGCGGTGATGGTTTACGAGGGCGCCATCATCGCGCGCGGCCAGAATCGCGTCCTGCGCGACAACGATCCTACGGCCCACGCCGAAATCATCGCTCTGCGCGCCGCCGCCGCCGCCCTGGGCAACTACCGGCTCGTAGGCTGCACGCTCTATGTCACTCTGGAGCCCTGCGCCATGTGCGCCGGGGCCATGATCCACGCGCGGCTCGATCGGCTGGTCTTCGCCGCTGCCGATCCCAAGGCGGGCGCATGCGGCTCGGTGCTCGCGGTCCTCAACCACCCAAAGCTCAACCACCAGATGCAGGTAGAGCAGGGAATCGGCGACGAAGAGTCGGCTGAACTATTGCGAAACTTTTTCCGCGAGAGGCGGTAGATCAAAGATTGGCATCACCAGCTTCGCTATCTCCACTACCTTCGCGTCAGTTTCCGAATCCTCTCCGCCTGTTCCGGCCACTTTGCGATCAGTTCGGCATAGCTGCCGCCGCGGTAGTCGGCGTAATCAAAGCCCGGCGCAACCGTGCAGCCCAGCAGGGCCATTCTGCCGCCTTCCACGAGCCGGGTCCCTTGCCAGACCCCCGCCGGAACCACGAGTTGAAGATGCTGACCCGCCTGCAAATCCTGTCCAAGAGTAAAAAGCGCGGAGCGCCCGTCGGGGTAGAGTTGCAGCATCTCCACCGGATCTCCCAGGTAGAAGTGGAAGACCTCGTCGGAATCCAGCTTGTGCATCTCAGAGAAGGCGCCGGCTTCGAGCAGGTAGTAGATCGCCGTGCTGTAGGCCCGCCGGCCACGGGGCAATTCGACAGTGCCTGCTGCAATGTATGTCTGGCGGAAGTGCCCGCCCTCGATCGGATGCGGTTCCAGGTTGAGCCGTGTCTTGATTTCGTCTGCGTTCATCATCACGGATGGTACCAGCGCCAGCACGATAAAATAACACCATGAAAGTGCAAGTGTATAAGGTTGACTGGTGTCCGGACTGCCAGGCAGCCAAGAGATTTCTTGATTCTCACGCAATTGAATACAGCGAGATCGACATTGATGATGATCCGGCCGCGTCCGACGAGGTGATACGCCGCGTGGGCAAGCGTGCCATCCCGCAATTGGTGATCGACGGCGAGTGGTTTCAGCCGTATGCGCCGGGTCGCGGCCTGCTCAAAGAGGAACTCTATCGGCGCCTGGGCATTCCTCGCGAGAAATGGTCGCTTGGCCGTACAATCAAGGGTTGGTTTTAGCGGCGAAATCCATTTGAGGCAAGGAGTTTTTCATTGATCGAACGCTATACCCGCGCGGCGATGGGGCGCATTTGGACCGAGGAAAACAAGTACCGCTGCTGGCTCCAGGTGGAATCGGCCGCCAGTACCGTGCTGGCCGAGGATGGCGTGATCCCCGCTTCAGCCGCCGAAGCCATCGCCGCCAAGGCTGGCTTTTCCGTAGAGCGCATTCATGAGATCGAGGCAGAGGTGAAGCATGACGTCATCGCCTTTACCACGGCCGTCGCGGAAAGTCTCAAAAGCCAGGGGCTGGCCGAGGAATCGCGTTGGCTGCACTACGGCCTTACTTCGAATGACGTCGTCGATACAGCGCAGGCGCTGCAAATCAAAGAGGCCTCTACGCTGCTCCGCAAAGGCATTGCGGGCTTGCTCGATGTTCTGAAGCGCCGCGCGCTCGAGTTCAAGCACACGCCCACCATTGGGCGCACCCACGGCATCCACGCCGAGCCCACTACCTTCGGCCTCAAGCTGCTGAACTGGTACGCTGAGATGCAGCGCAATCTGGCCCGCTTCGACGCCGCGGCCGAAGATATGCGCATCGGCAAGCTCTCCGGAGCGGTGGGCACCTTCGGCCATCTCAAGCCGGAGCATGAAGAGCGCATCTGCGCGCGCCTTGGCCTTAAGCCGGCGCTGGTGGCCACACAGGTGATCCAGCGCGACCGCCATGCGGCTTACATCTCCACGCTGGCGATTATCGGCAGCACGCTCGACAAGATCTCCGTGGAGGTGCGCCACCTGCAGCGCACCGAGGTGCGCGAGGCGCAGGAGTACTTCAGCGAGAAGCAAAAAGGCTCCTCGGCCATGCCTCACAAGAAGAATCCCATCACCAGCGAGCAGATCAGCGGCCTGGCGCGCGTACTGCGCGGCAACGCGCAGGCGGCCTTTGAAAACATCCCGCTCTGGCATGAGCGCGACATCTCGCACTCGTCGGTGGAGAGGGTCATCTTCCCGGACTCGACCGTTCTGGCGGACTATCTGCTGGCAAAGACCACCGACCTCATCGACCGGCTGCTGGTTTACCCCGAGCGGATGAAGAAGAACCTGGAATCAACGGGCGGGCTGATCTTCAGCGGGCAGTTGCTCCTCGACCTGGCCGAGGCCGGCATGTTGCGCGAGGACGCTTACCGGCTGGTGCAGTCGCACGCCATGCGCGCGTGGAAAGAGGACCTGGTCTTCCGCGATGAAGTGGCCCGCGATCCGGCGATTACGAAGCTGTTGACCCCAGAGAAGCTGGCGCGTACCTTCGATTACACGCGCCAATTGGGCAATGTGGACGCGATCTTCAAGCGCGTGCTGGGAGAGTAGAAAGTTAACTTTGAGCCGCTTTCCGCACAATCCGCTGGAGCCTGTGGCGGCGGTTGCCAATGGGCGAGGTGTTCGGACGAGACTGCGAGAAGTTAGTAGCTGATTTTATGAACCTCACCGTCGCTATCACCGGCGCTTCGGGCGCGATCTTCGGCCGCGAGCTGTTGCGCGCGCTAGAATCGGATGCCCGCGTCGCCCGCGTTCACTTTGTTGCTTCGGAAAACTCGCTGCGCGTGCTGGCCGAGGAACTTGGCCTGAGCGGACGCACCCATCTTCTCGACAAGCTGCTAACCGCCGCACCTACCAAGACCGTGCAACACTCCGACGCCGATATCGGCGCTCCCATCGCCAGCGGCAGCTATCCCTCCAGCGGCATGATCATCCTGCCGTGCTCCATGGGCACGCTGGCCGCTGTCGCCAACGGCTTTGCCGACTCGCTCATCGCCCGCGCCGCCGACGTCATACTCAAGGAGCGCCGCCCGCTGGTGCTTTGCGTGCGCGAAACGCCCTTCAACCGCATCCACCTGCGCAACATGACGCTGGCCGCCGAAGCCGGCGCGACGATCTTCCCGTGTATCCCGGCCTTCTATAACCACCCCGCCGATTCGACGGAAATGGCGCGCCAGTTCGTCTGCCGCGTGCTGGCCCACATAGGTCTGCCGCAGCCGGGCGCCTATGTGTGGAAGCCCGAAGAGTAGGGAACACGTTCGGGAGGTCAACCCTTCGGAGAGAACTCACCGAGCGATTCACGCGGAGTGAGAATACGAATCCCCCGGTAGTTTCGTACCGTCAGCAAGTCCTTATCGCCTGAAACGACGAAGTCGGCCGCGGCGGTAACAGCGCATTCGATCACCATGTCATCCTTCGGGGCACGGCACACACCGCGTAAATGCCCGCTGATGTGCACGTGGGCTGCAGGGGAACAGTAGAAGGCAAAGGCCTCTTCCAATTCTGCCTCAGACCATCCGGATTTCCGCTTCAGAGCAATTCGAACTTCGTTGACCATGGCTTCGCAAATCGCAAACGCGTGTTCAGCACCTATCCGTTCAACAACAGTCGGTGGCAACCCTCCAAATTGCAGCGCAGAAATCCAAACTCCGGAATCAACAACAACGATCAAGCCGTCTTCTTTCTCTTGCTGAAGTGTTCGCTGCGAATCTCATCGACAATGGCTTCAACATCCTCTTCGGTGAAGTGGCGCTTGACACGCTTTGCAGTCCCAGTGCGGATCATCTCTAGCCTTTTACGCATCTGTTCCGAACGGTACGTGCGGAACGCTTCGCGAAAGAGTTCGCTGATCGTGCGGTTCTCTTCATTGGCGACAGCGATAACCTGCTTTGCCATCTCCTTGGGGAAGCTGATGGTAAAGACATGGGATGAACGGCGGCGAGGAGCTTTCATAACTTGATTATGACAGAATATGAAATTGTCGTACAGCAAGATTTGCCTCGTCAACCGTCTACCCTCGGCTCTTCCGCCAGTTCTGATAGTCGGTATACAGCCTGGTCGATGCCGGGCAGCCGGCGAAGGCAGTCGAGCCGGGCTTGTTCATCATTCCCTGGTACTGGTACACCAGAATCTCATCCACCCACGGCGAAACTGCCTCCAACTGGCGCAGAACCCGTTCAAACGGCGCAGGCATCAGCGCGCTCTTGTACACCGCGCCTTCAAACTGGAAGATCTCCACGTCGGCCCAGAGCTTTGCTTTCTGCGTGCGGTCGTGCGCCTTTCTCAGTCCTTCATAGAACGCCGAGGTCTCCGTCACCTTCGACTTGCGCACGCCAACCTCATCCTGGTAGGCCACAATGTCCACGTCCATCGCATCCAGTTGCCGGACGTAGGCGTCATCGGGAATCACCATGCGCGTGCCGTAGGGCGCAATCATGATCGGCGCATTCGGCTTGAGCTGGCGCGCGCGGCGCGAGAGCGTGTTGACATAGGTGATGAACTCCGGTGAGAAGCGCGGCTTCAGCGCCGCTTCATCGGGCCAGTACCAGCCGTGGAAGCTGGGGTGGTGGCCGTAGAGGCGGACGACCTCTTCGAGCGACTGGAGGCGTTGTTTCTGCGCCACCGGATCTGAGATCGTCGTTGGGCTTGTCCAGTCGCCATAGAATCCGCCGCCGATAAAGAACTTGATCTTGTGCTGGTCCGCCGCTTCCAGCACGGCCTCCATCGGGTCGGCGCACTCCAACTGCCACTTGGGATAGATGCGCGAGTCATAAAAGGAGCGGTAGTAGACCGCCGTATCCATCAACACCAGGTATTCCATGCCCGCGCCGGCAATCTCCCTGATCTTCTCCTGCCATTGCGCGGTGGTGAAGCGCACGCATGCCGGATTCCAATCGACACCCTCCACGGTGGAGTGATGCTGGAATTCAAACCAGCTTCCGCTGATCGGCTTGATTGCCGCGGGTGAGGCCGCGGCGCTTGCGCTGCCCGGAGCCATTGCCAAAGCGGCCGCTCCCATTCCCAGATTTGCCAGAAACTCTCTGCGGTTCAGATCATTCACCATGAATAGCGCTCCTCCATCCAATTAGCAGGACCATCAGGCAAGGGAATCACAGGATTCCCGCTTTGAGCAAGCCCGGCTGGTCGAGGACGATGTTTCACCGATTATCGCCCCATGCTTTCTCCTGATTGATCTTTCTTGAGTTGACTTTTACCCGCGCCAGCCTGGATACTGCCATTAATGCTGAGCTCAAGGGAATGCGGAATTGCGGTCATGGCCATGTGCATGCCATGCGGACCCACCCGCATGGCTCTTGAGCGGCACCTGCGCTAAGCGCAACCGGTCTTGAAGCCGAGCGGCCCGGGTCCTCAATTGGAGGAGCCGGGCCGTTTTGCGTTGTTGGGGGAGAGGCCGTAGTCTGATGGCTGCAACAATCGCCAGCGATTCCCCACGCGAACCAAAGTCAAAGGAGATCATCATGTCCGAAACCAAGCAGCAGTTGGCCACCCTGGCCGTTCACGCCGGCCAATCGCCCGACCCCACTACCGGCTCGCGGGCTGTGCCCATCTACCAGACCACCTCCTATCTCTTCCAGGATGCGGACCACGCCGGGCGGCTGTTTGCGCTCCAGGAGTTCGGAAACATCTACACCCGCATCATGAATCCCACCACCGACGTGTTTGAAAAGCGGGTGGCAGCGCTGGAGGGAGGAGCGGCGGGCCTGGCCACGGCCTCGGGCCAGGCGGCTGAAACCCTCGCCCTGATCACGCTGGCTTCCGCCGGTGACGAGATCGTTTCGACCACGTCTCTTTATGGCGGCACGTACAATCTCTTCCATTACACGCTGCCCAAGCTGGGCATCAAGGTCCGCTTTGTAGATGGGGATGATTTTGACGGCCTGCGCGCGGCGATCAACGAGAAGACACGCGCCGTCTATACCGAGACGCTGGGGAATCCCAAGCTCGACGTGGCCGAGATCGAGACGCTCGCTGCCATCGCTCATGAGCATAGGCTGCCTCTGGTGATTGACAACACCTGTGCCTCGGCGGCGCTGGTGCGGCCCATCGAGTGGGGAGCGGACATCGTGGTCAATTCGGCTACCAAGTTTCTGGGCGGCCACGGCACCTCCATTGGCGGCATCATCGTGGATGCCGGCAAGTTTGACTGGGCCGGCTCGGGGCGCTTCAAGGATTTTACTGAGCCGGATCCTTCCTACCACGGGCTCTCCTACACACAGGCCTTCGGCCCGTTGGCCTTCATCCTGAAAGCGCGCTTGCAGGGACTGCGCGATGCCGGCGCGGCACTTTCGCCCTTCAACGCTTTTCTGTTGCTTCAGGGCATTGAAACACTGCATCTTCGCATGGAACGCCACTCGCAGAACGCCCTGGCGGTGGCGCGGCATCTGGAACAGCATCCCGGCGTGGCGTGGGTCAACTACCCCGGCCTCGCATCCAGTCCGTATCATGCGCGGGCCAAGAAGTATCTGTCCCAGGGACAGAGCGCGCTGGTCACCTTCGGCATCAAGGGCGGTTACGATGCGGGAAAGAAGCTGATTGATACGCTCAAGCTGTTTTCGCTGCTGGCCAATATCGGTGATGCCAAGTCGCTGGTGATTCACCCGGCTTCGACTACGCATCAGCAGCTCTCGGTAGAGGAACAGGCTTCCACCGGCGTCACGCCCGAGCTGGTCAGGCTTTCGGTGGGCATTGAGGATATCCGCGACATTATCGGCGACCTCGACCAGGCCATTGAAGTTGCCAACGGGCACGCCTTTGCCGGCACAGGCGCAGGCGTTGCTGCAAAATAAAGAAAGTGTGATGACCGAAACCCGCACAGGAGCCGGCCCTGCACCGGCCGGCTCGCGAATTCTGGCGCCTACCTATGAAGGCGACTTTGTGCTCAACGGACCTCTGCCGTTGGACTGTGGACGCACATTGGCCAGTCCCACGCTGCATTACGCCGTGTATGGCCGGCTGAATGCGGCACGGGACAATGCTGTTCTTGTCTGCCACGCGCTTTCCGGCTCGGCCTTGGTCGGCTCCTGGTGGCCTGAGATCTTCGCGCCCGGCGCCGTTCTGTCGCTGGAGCACGATTTTGTGATTTGCATCAACATGCTGGGCTCCTGTTACGGCTCGACGGGACCCGGCTCGGTGAATCCGGAAACGGGCGAGACCTATGGTCCGGACTTCCCGCTGGTTTCGATCGGCGACAACGTGCGGGCTCAGGCGCTGCTTCTGGATTCGCTGGGCATCCGGCGGCTGCGGCTGGTCCTGGGCGGCTCCATCGGGGGCATGCAGGCGCTGGATTGGACGATCCAGCAGCCCGATCGCGTGGAGCGGGCGGTCGTCATCGGCGTGACGCCCATTTCTGCCATGGGGCTGGCGCTCAACCATTTGCAGCGCCAGGCCATCGTCCAGGATCCGGAGTGGGCAGGCGGCCGTTACCTGCCGCAGCGCCCGCCACGCAGTGGGCTGGCCCTGGCGCGCCAGATCGCCATGATCAGTTACAAATCCGCGCCATTGTTTGACGAGCGCTACGGCCGCAATCCTGACCGCAGTGGCGAAGACCCCTGGAGGCTGGACGGCAAGGGCGGCGGCCTTACCGGTGGCCGGTTCGATATTGCCGGCTACCTTGACATCCAGGGACGGCGCTTCATTGACCGCTTTGATGCCAATGCCTATCTGGCCATTCTGCGCACCATGGATACCTGGGATCCCACCCGAGGATATGCCACGCCGCAGGAGGCGTTCAGCCGCATCCGCGCCCGGCTCAGCTTTGTCGGCATCAGTACGGACTGGCTGTTTCCGTCAGCGGACGTCCGCCGCTTCGCCGAATTGATCCAGTCGGCCGGCGTGGATGCGGATTTTCGCGAGATGATCAGCGACCACGGCCACGACGCTTTTCTGGCTGAACAGGCCGAGCTGGTGCGATTGCTTCAGTAGCCGGTCACTACCTGTCCGCTTCCGAGAAAGGTTCGTGGAGTCAAGACCAAACTTCCAACGGGCACGGCATTTTTTGCGGTGGTTGCCGGGGCCATCAGCCCGTCCGGCCCGCATCTTTACATTTCGGTTTGTTTTCGTTCGAAGGACTTTGCTTGTCATGTTTGCGCCGAGATTTCTATAATCCTTCCAGCACCGGAGGGGAGCCGTGGTATTGTTGATCCGTCACCTCGGCACTCAAACGTCGCCCACAAGGGTTGCACGTCCTGTGAGTGAATGTGTCAGTACAATATCGATCTCCATATCGGCAGTTCCCAGGAGCACTGAATGAAGAAGCTAGTCTTTGCATCTGTGATGGCACTGGCGGGCATTTGCCTCGCCGCTGCGCCCACTCTGCGAGCACAAAATTCCGGCCAGATTACGATTCAGAATCCGGCTGAATACAATGCCTACCAAACCGCGACCTCTCAAACCAGCCCACAGGCCAAGGCGTCGGCCCTGGAAAGCTTCCTGAAGACCTACCCGCAAAGTGTGGTCAAGGAAGCCGTTCTCAATCAGCTGATTGATACCTATGCAGAGCTGAACCAGCCCGATCAGGAACTCAGCGCGTGCAGCCGCCTCCTCCAGTTGGACCCCGATAACATGAAGGCGATCTTCTACTCTGTGCGGATCAAGAAGGATCAGTGCAGCAAGGGCATCGACGCGACTACCGGCCTCAGCAGCGACAAGCAGAGCTGTGATGATGCCGCCGTTCTTGCCGAGCGGGGCCTGAAAGCGCCCATGCCGAAAGGTATGGCGGAGGCGGATTGGAAGGCAATGTCCGCGGTTACCTACCCAGTCTTTCATTCGGCCATCGCGCTGGATGACACCGCTTCTAAAAAGGATTACAAAGGCGCCATAGAGGAGTACCGCACTGAACTGATGCTGTATCCGCCCGAAGAGACCGCAAAGGTTGGTCCGGGGCTGGCGGATACCCTGCAGCTCGCCGAGGCGTATGCCAAGCCGGAAGCTCGCGACATGGTGCAGGCCGTCTGGTTCTATGCGCGTGCCTGGAACTTTGCGCCTCCCGCGTTCAAGGCGCAGATTGAGCCGAAGCTGGAATACTGGTACAAGCGGTATCACGGCGGCCTGGACGGCTTGGATGCGGTCAAGGCAGCAGCCGCTCAGACTCTCTTCCCGCCGGCCGGTTTTACCATCAAGCCCGCCCCCACGCCGCCTGAAATCGTTCACAATGTCCTGGCCACAACGCCTGACCTGACCAAGTTGAACCTGGAAGACAAGGAATTCATCCTTGCCAACGGCAGTCCGGACGATGCACAAAAGCTGTGGGCGGTGCTCCAGAACCAGATGACTCCGGTCCCGGGAATTGTCATCGACGCGACGGCGTCTGCGATGAAGATTTCAGTGACGCTGGCCGGCACGGTCAAGCCCAAGGACTACGTAGTCAAGCTGACTACTCCCGCGGCTTGCAGCGCGGTTCCGCCACCCCCTGCGGACACCAAAATCAAGGACGCGCAGGCGTATATCCTTGCGAATGGCGTCAAGGCTGACACCGATCAACTTGGAGACGTCCTCACTGAGTCCCCCACCCGAATCAGGAAAATAGCGATTGATCCGGCCGTTCCGGTAATCAAGATGGCCGTTACCCAGGATGCGAAGGACAACAAGACTGAGGACTTTATCGTCAACATGAAGGAGCCGGTGTCCTGTAAGGACGCTCCGGCGCCGGGCTTCCAGTTTGGCTTGTTGCCCGCAGCCGAGGAGTTGGACGCTACCTACGCCTCCTACACGCCGGTAAAGGCGACGGCCACCAGGGCCGCAACCGCGCAGATCGTCCTCAACGGCGGCTTCATCCAGCAGCCGGCGAAGAAGAAGCCTGCTCCGGTGCACCGGAGGGCTCCGGCACGCCGCCGGTAGTGCGAATCACCTGCCGCGGGCCGATGGATTGATCCTGTCCATCGGCCGGCGTACATCGGTAAACGGATGTTTCGTCAAGATCACACTCCTGGGTTCACAATGGGCAGCCTTTATCTGGCTGCCCATTTTGTCCATGCACCTTGTCCTATCCGGATTTCTTCTTAAGCTGTGGTGGTAGTCTATCGGCAGCATGGAACGAATGAAGCGCTTTCTCCCCGCCCTGTCCCTGATTTCCATTTTCTTGTTCTGTGGCTTCGCGAAAGCGCAATCCGCCCAAGGTTCTTCTGCGAATACTCTCACCGCAAAGCCGATTCCTGACGAAGTCCGCATTCTCCCCTTTTCGCAGACCGCAGGTAGCGCTCATCCGGTCGAATTTCTCTCCGCGGACCAGATGGCGCCGCAGGATCGCGCTCTGGCGGCAAAGGCGCAGTTCACGATCGCGAAGGATGCCGGTGTGGGCGGCATGGAATTCAATCAAGGCAAGTGGAGCTACAAGCAATTGGTGTGCTCGGCCCTGCCCAACCACCTTTTCCTCAGATATACACGCAATGGCGGCCGCGGCGACGTAAGCATGTTTTCGGTTTCCATACCGCGCAACGGCGATGGCCCTGTGCGGATGATTCCCATCCGCCGCCGTGGCTACTCGCTTTTCACGCCGGCTCCTATCAATGCATCGACCATTTCGATCTTCAACCACATCCGCGCCGAAGACGACTCAAACAAGCTGCCCGGCTGGCTGGGGACGGGGCTATGCTATGCGGCCCTGGCGGGAGCGAATCCGCAGGTAGCGCTCCCCACCGGGTCGTCCGGCGGCGGAGCGAAAGTTGCCGCCGTGGCGCCACCGATACTGCAGATTGGAGGAGACAGTGGAGTCACCCTGCGCTTTACCGACGCCACCGCGCGCCCGCAGCCGATGGAATGGATCCTCGTCTTTGATGATAAGGGCAAGCTACTGAAGACGAGCCGCTTGCGCGCGTCGATGGCCATTGGCAGGACGATTCCCTCTACCGGGGCGACGGAAAAGAGCAGGCCGGTGCCTCCGACCATCCAGAACGTGAGCGGGAAACCTGTACAGTGAGCCGTGTTACGCAGGCGTGCGGTGGAACAGTACAGACCGGCTGATCAACAGGCGACGTCTGACGCCTGTGCGCGATCATTCTCCCAGCATGATGCGCTGAATGCCGGAGGCTCGGCCGGTCGCGGGATCGCAGGTGACGAGCGCGGCGCACATCTTCGGGTTGCCCTTGGCGGCCTCGAACTTGCCCGGCATGCCGGTCAGAAACTTCCGCATCACCAGATCCTTTTCGACTCCGATAATGCTGTCGTAAGGGCCGCTCATGCCCACGTCGGACTGGTAGGCCGTCCCGCCTGGCAACACGCGCTCATCGGCCGTGGGGATATGCGTATGCGTGCCCAGAACTGCCGTTACGCGGCCATCCAGGTACCACCCCATCGCGACCTTTTCGCTGGTAACCTCGGCGTGGAAGTCCACCACGACGACCTTTGCCTTGATGGCGGGCAGCAGCGCGTCAATAGCCTCGAAAGGGTCGTTGGTGCCGTTCATGTACACCCGGCCCATCAGTTGTACGACCGCATATTCCACGCCGCTTTTGGTCGTGCCCTCAAAGACTCCGTAGCCCGGTGTTCCGCGTTGCAGATTCGCCGGGCGCAGCAGCCGCCTCGGCCGCTCCTGGCTGTCGGCTGGAGCTGAATTCATGTAATCGATCAACTCGCGCTTGTCCCATACATGGTTTCCAGTAGTGAGGACATCGGCCCCGAGATCGAACAGGTCTTCGGCAATGGACGGCGTCACCCCGAAGCCACCTGCGGCGTTTTCGGAGTTGATGATGACCAGATCCACCGCATGGGCCTGGCACAGGTGGCCGATATGCTCGCGCACGATGCGGCGTCCTGCGCTGCCAAAGATGTCGCCGACGAAGAGAATGTTCAAAAACAGCTCCTGGCTCTTGGCTGCTCGCTACTGGCTTTCAGCCAGAAGCAGCAATGTGTGGAATAGGCAATCGCTGCCGGCCTGAGATATTTCCCCGGTAGAAAACGGCACATTCATGCCCACGGGATCAGCAGCAACCCACCAGATGGAAGCTAGGAACTGGTAGCTGGGAGCTGCTTTTCCGGCCTCATCAGCGGAAAGAGAATCACATCGCGGATCGACTTTGACCCGGTTAGAATCATCACCAGCCGGTCAATGCCAATGCCCTCGCCACCGGTTGGAGGCAAGCCGTAGGCCAGCGCCCGCACATAATCCTCGTCCATCTGGTGAGCCTCTTCGTCGCCGCGGACGCGCTCGGCAAGCTGCTGCTCAAAGCGCTTGTGCTGCTCCTCCGGATCATTCAGCTCGCTGAAGGCGTTGCCAATCTCAAACCCGCCAATATAGACCTCGAATCGCTCCACCCAGTCCGGATCGCCCGGCTTCTGCTTTGAGAGCGGCGAGACGGCGGTGGGAAATTCATAGACGATGGTCGGCTGGATCAGGTGTTCTTCGGCGACGGCCTCAAAGACAGCGGCGATGGTTTTGCCCATCGGCTCGCCAGCCAAAGATCCGTCCAGAGCCGCCGCCAGCGCCCGCGACATTGCTTGAATCTCGTTCTGGCGGCGAAAGAGGCCGGGATAGGCTTCGTCTGTTTCCCTGGTGGCCAGCAGGCGCGCCGAAAGCTCGTCGGCCTCGGTCGAAAGAAAATCGACGGCGACGCTCAACAGGTGCTGCATTTTTTCCGGATCAAGGAAATGATCGTGCTTCGGCTCGGCCTCGGCACCCTTCTGGCGAGCACGCAGCCGGATCTCTTTGGGCCACCATTTAATAATTGCCTCTCGCATGGTAAGCCGCTGCCATTTCGCCAGGTCGATCTTGTGCCCGTTGAACTCGGTCACGGTGGTCCCGTTCACCTCGCGAGCCACGAAGGCAATCAGATCCTCGGTCAGGTTCATCAGGTCGTGGTAGTTGGCGTAGGCCTGGTAGAACTCCAGCATGGTGAACTCGGGGTTGTGCTGCGTGCTCACGCCTTCATTGCGGAAGTTGCGGTTGATCTCATAAACGCGGTCCAGGCCGCCGACGACAAGGCGCTTGAGATACAGCTCCGGCGCTATGCGCAGGAAGAGATCCATGTCGAGCGCGTTGTGATGCGTTCTGAAAGGCCGTGCCGCCGCGCCGCCGGCGATCTGCTGCATCATCGGCGTTTCCACTTCCAGGTAGCCGCGCTCGTCGAAGAACCGCCGCAGCGACTTGAGCGCCCTGGCGCGCTTCACAAAGACTTCGCGGCTCTCCAGGTTGGCGAACAGGTCCACGTAGCGCTGGCGGTAGCGCAACTCCACGTCGGCCAGCCCGTGATACTTTTCCGGCATTGCAAGCATGGCCTTGGCAAGGAAGGTGAGCCGCTCCACGTGCACCGTCAACTCGCCGGTGCGAGTGCGGAAAAGGTAGCCTGAAACGCCGATGTGGTCGCCCAGGTCGAGCAGTTTATAAAGCGCGAAGCCTTGCTCGCCTACCGCGTCCAGGCGCACATAAATCTGCAGCCGCTTTCCGTCCTGCTGGAGGGTGGCAAACCCGGCCTTGCCCTGCTGGCGGATCGCCATGATGCGCCCGGCCACGGCCACCGTCGGCCGCTCGGCCTCCAGTTCCTCGCCCGCCGCTTCACCCCACTTGGCGCGCAACGCCGAAATCGTGTGGGAAGCAGGGAACTGGTTGGGATACGCCGCCTGTCCCAGCTTCTCAATCTCCGCCAGTTTTGTTTTGCGCAACTCGAAGAGGCCGCGCTCAAACTCCGATTCGAACACAGTGTTTCCTTTTCACGAACCTGTCGAAGGTCCAATCGCCAGTATAGCGGCTGTGCTGCCCGTATTTCTGAGACGGACGCGATGTTAGGGCCTTCGGGAAGGCCGGTTCCTTCGGTTCCACCGGAGTAAAATGTTGCGGGAGATTCCAGATGAAAGTCAGTCTTTGTGTACTCCTCCTCTCCGTGGCTCTTGCCTTTACCGGCCAATCCCGGGCTACGACTTTACCTGATGCTTGCGGCAAGGACGCCGTGAATTACGAGGTTACGACCCACGAGGGACCGGCTCCGCCTGCAGCCCCAGCAGAGGGCAAAGCGCAGGTTGTACTTCTGGAAAATGAAAACCAGATGATCGGTCCTTTCATGCATGCGACTGTTCGATTTGGCATTGATGGCACCTGGGTTGGCGCCACCAAAGGCAGTTCCTACTTCTGGACCGATGTCGCACCGGGAATCCATCACCTGTGTGCAAGTTGGCAATCGTCTCTTCATCAAACGAAGAAAAATATCGATCTAACCTCCTTCACCGCTGAGCCTGGAAAGGTGTACTACTTTTCGGCCCATGTCACGGTAGCTTCCCAATACTCGGTACTCTTTGGACTCTCCCAACTGAACCCTGACCAAGGAAAGTACAGGGTCGGGATATCCAAACTCGCCAAATCGAAACCGAAATAGGACGCAGCTTTCGCGTTTGACGCCGTTTGTCATGTATAACCACGGTACATGCCCTATCACCGCCCCATCCCGAGATCGAAGCAGCGCCCCGCCCCCTCCGGCTTCTTCGGCGCCTGGGTGCAGGCTGAAAAGTACATCCAGATCGCCCTGGTGCTGCCCTCGGCGGCCTTCATCGGCTGGCTGGCCGGCGCCTGGCTTGATGGAGTCTTCCACCAGACGTGGATCACGACGGCGGGAATCGTCCTGGGAATCGTTGCCGGCCTGGTTGGCGCCATCCAGTTGGCGATTGCGTACGCCTCCGGGCCCAATCAGAACGGCAAAGGCGAAAACGGAAAGGGAGATTCAGGCGCCTCCTCATGATCGAAGAAATCCATCCTTTTGCCGGCCTTACCGATGCCGGCCTGGAAGCCCTGCTTCGCCGTTCCCTGCGGAATACGCTGATTCTCGGGCTCGCCGCATCGCTCGTGCTGTGGAAGGCATCCGGCTGGCGTGATGCGGCGATGCTGGCCACGGGCGCCGCCATTTCGGCCGCCAGCATCTACGAGTGGCGGCGGCTGATCCGCTTCCTCCTGGCCAAGCTCGACAACAAGCAGATTCCCCGGGGCGCTCTGGTGGCGAGTGTTTTCTTTGTGCTCAGGTTAATCGTCTTCGCGGCGGCCATTTATGGTAGCCTGAAGTGTTTCCAGGGTTCGGTGGTTGCGCTTCTTTGCGGCCTTGGCCTGGCGGTTGTGGCCCTTGTGGGAGAAGCGCTCCGATTCCTCCGGGACTAAGATTCCACCCGATCAGGCGGTTCATTCCTGCGGTGCGGGTTGCGGCAGGCGGGAGAGCCCTGAGACGGAAACAGAAAGACCCAGGTTACGATGACGGAACCACTGTTTACTACGCGCTTGATCAACTATCTGTTTGGCGGCATCGCAGCGGCGATCCTGCGGGCCTTGGGCTTTCACCCGGCAAATTCGGCTTTGCCCATCAATGAGTCCTTCGCCCTGGAGATGGTTGTTGCGCTCGGCCTCATTCTCTTTTTCCTGATTGTGCGCCTCACCCTCTCTGTGGAGAAGCCCAACCCGGTGCAGCAAATCGCCGAGATGATCCACGAGTTCTCAAGCACCCAGGCGGAGCAGGTGATCGGCCATGGTTACCAGCGCTTCCAGCCATTCGTGACCTGTGTCTTTCTCTTCATCCTGCTGAATAACTTCATGGGGCTGTTCCCCCGCGTCATCACGCCCACCAGCCAGCCGGTGGTTCCGCTGGGCATCGCCGCCCTCACGTTTATTTATTACAACTTTCACGGTGTTCGCGTGCACGGGCCGTTCGGTTACCTCAAGCAATTCGCGGGGCCGGTATGGTGGATGTCCCCGTTGATGTTTCTCATTGAGGTCATCTCGCACCTTGCGCGCATGATGTCGCTCACCATCCGTCTTTACGCCAACATGCTGGCCAGCGATCTGCTCGTGCTCATCGGGTTTTCCTTCCTTCCGGTGGCGTTTCCGGTATTGCCTCTGGCTTTGCACTTCTTCGTGTCCATCATTCAGGCGTACGTTTTCATGCTGCTGTCGATGATTTACCTGTCGCTGGCGGTGTCGCATGAGCATTAAAGGCAGCCATCGGCCCTCAGGTTTCAGTTTGCGCATGGGTTTTAACCGGCCTCGCGGTTCCCGCAGAAAATACTGAGAGCTGAGAGCTGAAAGCTGATAGCTGAAGGCTAAAGAGAGTTTCCACCGGAGAGCGCTTCCGCTCCGGGTAAAAGGAAGGCAGCAAGCGTGAGGGGGCCAAAGGCATTTTTCAGAAGGATGACACTTCAGAAAATGCCGGCACGGTGAGCCTCAACCACCCACTGGCAGCCAAATTTCAGGGAAGCGGGAGAACTATGCGGAAACTTCAATACGTATTCATGGTCCTGGCGGCGTTGTGCTTTGCCGTTCCGGTCTTTGCACAGAGCGGCTCAGCCGCAATTGACATGGCGCCAGTCGGCGTCGGCCTTGGAATGGGACTGGCGGCCGGTCTTTGCGGACTCGGCCAGGGCCGGGCGGTCGGTTCCACAACTGAAGCCTTGGCGCGCAATCCCGGAACCCGTGCCGGCCTTCTGATGTTCATGGTCATCGGTCTGGCGTTCATCGAGTCACTTACCCTGTTTACCTTCGCCATGATCATCATCAAGGTGAAGTAAGAACCGATCCGTAAATTCACGGTCCGGGTAGCGCCGGTTTCCTGAGCGGCTGTACTGGTGGCGTTCACGCCGCCGGATACCGAGCGTAGGCCAAAGGCCCACGCGACAGCCGGTCCAGAGACCGGCGCTCCCTGTTGATAAGCTCTGTCGAAAGGTTTTTCCGGGAAACACACTGCGCGGTCCGCCTGCAACGGCGTGGCCGCTTTGTACATTGCCGGCGCGTTGGTCGTGGCGCGCAAGTTATGGGTCTTTGCGCATCAGGAAGATGGCCTGCCTGTAGGTGATACCGGCCGGCAGCGGCGCAAACCGGGTGGCTTCCTGCAGGACGTCAAATTGCCGGGTCTTGAAGAGCACCCGACCGCTCATCTGCATCTTGAGGCGAACAATCCGCCACTGATTCTCACCCACATTCGCCTGTTCGATGACAATCCAGCCGCCTTTGTAGAGCCGCCCGAGAAGCCCCCATCCGAAGTCGACGTTCTGCTTCAGATGACCTTCCAGATGCGTCACGCGCTCGTGCGCTGCATCAACCCAGATCTCGCCGTACATGGCGGTCAACACTCGGGTTTCCAGGTCGGGCGGGTCGAACTTCGGATTGGGTATGAAGGTGAATTTATCGATCTCGCCATTCGGCCCCGGCTGCGAGCCGGCATAGCTGTAGACGAAGGCCTGCGGAAGCAGACGCAGGATCTTCAGAGCGCGCCCGGAATCCGCCTCCTCAGCCTGTTTGCGGTGTTCCTGTCGCGAGGGGTCGCGCAGCAGGCCATCAAGCCGCGCCTGCTCTTTTTGTTCCGCAGCCGGGCTCAATGGCTCGTCATTGATTGCAACAAGACGAGCAACGGCGCCGTTCCGGGTCTCATAAATCTCCTTTGTCGAGGTTAGCCGCGGGCTGGCCTTGCGTAACTGGTACCGCATCGGGTGATCGGTGTCCTGCGCCGCGTGCAGTTCGTTGGCGAGCGCCTGCGCGACGAACGCCTGAGCATGACCCGGCGAGTCCATGTTGGCCGCGCCGGCGGGCAGGCTCAGCGAAATGATGGCCCAGGGAAGCAGGCAGAACCGCAGAAAATTCGCGCGCACAACCATTAGTTTAATGGCCATCGCCCACCTGCTGAATCCGCTTCCACCTCATGCAGATTAGACGCCCGGGCCTATGTCACAGCGCGGCGATTGATGCAATGTGGCCGGGTTGCGTATAGTTCGGGCAGGGCGTTGCTTGGCCCACGAAAGGGAAACGAGATTATGGCAGTGGAAAATACTCCCGCGCGCATTGGCAAGAGCGTCGTCATCTGCGGCGAAGTAAAGGGCGGTGAAGACCTGATTGTGGACGGTCGTGTCGAAGGGACCGTCAATCTTTCTGAAAACCGCCTGACAATCGGGCCTAACGCGAATGTCCTGGCGGATGTTGCCGCGAAGGACGTTCTGATCCTGGGGCATCTCCAGGGAAATGTGGTGGCAACTGGCCGTGTTGAACTGCGCGCCGGATGCAGCGTCGAAGGCGATATTCGCGCCCTTCGACTTGCCGTCGAGGATAACGCCGTCTTCCGCGGCAAGGTGGATTTGACGCAGAATGCCGCCAAAGGGCAGGAGGCCCCCAAGAATTCAGCCGCGCAATTCGGCGCTGTGTCCCTTTAGGCGGGATGCTTCGCTCCACGGTTATCTCTTTGATTGCTGAAGGATTTCAGGCTCATGAGCCACTGGTTCCATAAGAAGCAGGAGAAGGATGCTGCCTCTTCTGATCGAGGCCTCAGGGGGCCCAGAGTGCCTCGCCACTCCGGCGGATGGTCGGTGGTGCGCAAGCGCCTCCAGGCCGAGCCGGGCCTGCGTCTGATCGACGCCGGCAGCACTTCGCCCACCAACATCAACTACCTGACCGAGCTTGGTCATAGTGTCTTCCTCATCGATCTTGTCCACGACGCATGCGCGGGGAACTGGCTAAAGGGTACAGATCCAGAAGGCAATCCGATTTGGGATGTAGAGGGCTTTCTGGAGCACTCTCTCAGCTTCTCCGGGCGCACCTTCGATGTAGTGCTCCTGTGGACGACTCTGGACTATCTGCCTGAAGCCTTCGTGGAACCGGTCGTCGCGCGCCTCTATGAAGCGATGAATCCCGGCGGCCAGGTTCTGGCCTTTTTCCACACCCGCACCAAGGGCGAAGAAACGGCTCATTGCCGCTTCCACGTGACGTCGGGCGACGACGTGGAGATGCAGATGGCCCAGCCGTTTCCCATCCAGCGCGCCTTTACCAACCGCAGCATCGAGCGCCTCTTCACCGGCTGGTCAGGCCACCGGCAATTTCTGGCGAAAGACAGCCTCTCCGAGGTCATCATGACGCGTTAATCCCCGGAGAACGGCAGCCAGGGCTGAACTTCAACCCGCGCGGCGTTATCACTGGGAGTATCGGCTGCGGAAGGCGGGTCTGAATACCGGTGGCCTAGTTTGTATTCCCGGCAGACAGACTCGACCAGAACGGCAATGCGCTTGCGGTACTCCGCCGAGACAAACGCGCTTGCTGTATAGCGCCGCTTGTAGGCCGCAAGCTGGCTGGGAAAATGACCGCGCACAAAATCCAGAAACGTAGGCAATGAGCACGACTTCAGGAACAGAGCTCCCGCGGCGAAGAAGCAGGCGTCCGCGGCCGCTGCGGCTCGGGCTACCGCACTGATGGAGGTGCGCGAGTCGGATATCCCTGGCATCAGCGGCGAGCACAGCACGCCGGCACGCAGTCCCGCGGCGCGCAGCTCAGCCAGCGTGCGCATTCGGAGGTCGGGCCGGGGAGCGCGCGGCTCAAGAATGCGCGCCAGCTTCGTATCCATCGTGGTCACGGTGATGTGAACGGTCAACTGGTGGTTCCGAGCAACCTCTTTGAGTAGTTCCAGGTCACGGGTAACCAGTGTAGATTTGGTCACGATTCCAAGACGGAAGCCGCTGGTGCGGGCAAAGACCTCCAGCAACGAACGCGTGATGCGCTGCTTACGTTCCAACGGCTGGTAGGGATCTGTGGCAGTGCCCAGCGCGATCTCTGTCCCCGGCTTGAGCCGCGCCAACTCCTGCGCAAGCAGCCAGGCGGCATTGGTCTTGAAGTAGATCCTCCGCTCGAAGTCCTCCGGCGCGCGCAGTTCCAGAAACTCGTGCGTGTAGCGCGCGTAGCAATAACGGCAGCCAAACTCGCAGCCGCGATAAGGGTTGATGGCGTGCGTAAAGGGCAGCCCACGGTTTGAGGTTGTCCTGCAAAGGATGGAGCGGGAAGCCAGCGGGCGATATTCGCTCAGGAAGCCCGTGGAGTCGAGCGGCGCCTCGGCGGCAGTGCGGGCCAGCCCGGCAAGAGGTTTCGTTTCAAAGATGGGGAAGAGTGAGGCAGTATTCGCCATATATTCGCCTTTCAGAAAGGCTATACTTGCGCAGTGCAGGCGTCAAGCGGTACTTCTCAAAAAGCAACGGCTGGCAGTTGACAGCGGAAAGCCGATCTCCGAGGAGGGTTCATGGTTTCATCGAAGGGAACACGCATCACCTGGCTGGGCCACGCAACGGTGCTCATCCAGACAGCCGCGGGAACAAACATCCTGATTGATCCATTTATCGCGCAGAATCCAAAGTATCCGAAGGACTTTGCACTTCCGTCGACAATTCATTACGTGCTTTTGACGCATGGCCATGGGGACCACATCTCCGACGCTGCGCCGATCGCCACCCGGCATAGCGCGACGGTTGTGGCCATTTATGAGCTGGCCGCCTATGTTGGCAGCAAAGGCGCAGCCAACACGATTGGCATGAACCTGGGAGGCACCGTGCAGTTGAACGAGGTGGCGGCCACCATGGTTGAAGCCAAGCATTCGGCCGGAGCGCAGGACGAGCACGGGACGCACTACGTCGGCATAGCCACAGGGTTCGTACTGACCATCCCGGGAGCGCCGGTGCTCTACCATGCCGGAGACACCGCTGTCTTTGGCGATATGAAGCTGATTGGCGAACTCTATCAGCCCGAGGTTGCCATGCTGCCCATCGGGGGACATTTCACCATGGGTCCAAAGGAAGCCG
Organism: Acidobacteriota bacterium; assembly: GCA_021846945.1. Lineage (GTDB taxonomy): Bacteria > Acidobacteriota > Terriglobia > Terriglobales > Acidobacteriaceae > Telmatobacter. The sequence continues at coordinate 26,482 of JAJZVZ010000032.1, forward strand.
CGCTGGCGGTCAAGCTGCTGCAGCCCAAGGTCGTGCTTCCCATTCACTGCGGGACATTTCCGATGCTGACGGGCACGCCTGAAGCGTTGGCGTCGCAGGTGGGCGCCGATGTTCAGGTGGTGCGCTGGAGCCCCGGGGAAGAGTACGTAGCCTGACGCAATTCGCGAAAGAGTCATCGCAGGGCGCGACGGGCATGCCTGCGTCAGGCGTGCGCGACGCGCCGCTGCTGATGCTTCAGTTGGAATCCGTCATCAGTGCGGAGGCTCTGGCGGTCGCGGCGTCTGCTCGCTGGCGGGAGGCGCTGACGCAATACCTGGGCCTTCGCGCCCTCCCAGGCGCAGCGTAGTGGGAGCTTCGGCTGCGCGATAGTTGCGCAGATCGCGCAGGATCTCCGCCTTTTCGCGGGCGTACTGGCCGGCCAGCCGTGTCAGCGCGTAGGTGATGATATCGCTGTGGTGCAGGTCCTGAACGGAGGGATCGCGGCGCATGTTGAGCCACAACCGGTGTACCAACTGCACGTCGTCCGGACTCAGCGCCGGCGCATGCGGTCCAATATAGAAGACCTTGGTTTCGCCGCTTGGACCAATAACGTAAAAGTTGAACTGGCGCTTGGGCTCCGGCAGCGCCTCCCAGGCCTGGCCAAGGTGAAATGCCTGATCTTCGGCGGTCATGGAGTTGGAGAGCCCCGAAACCACTGAATCCACTTCCAATGAGTTGGCGGACTGCGCCAGTGCGGCGAAAACATCGCCCGCGGGAACCACCAGCAGCGAAACTTTCTTGCCGAAGCTCTCTGCCACCGAGACCGCTTTGGTGAAAAGCATCTGCTCGTGTTCACTAAAACTCTGCTGCTCGGCGCTCAGGTATTCGGGACCACCCGCGCCCATCATGCGCACACTCATCACCACCACATCCCGCTCGTCAGTGTTGGTGCGGGCCAGAGTCCACTTCAGCGCAAAGGGGTTGGCGGCATCGCGCATGGCCACCATGAGGCCGCCGGGTCGGACGGCTACCGACTCGCGGCTTACCGTGTCCTGGTGCTCGAGCTGGAAATGATCCTTCATTTCCCGGGCGGTTGCCGCGTGCTTGCGCAGATTCTGGCGCTCAGAAATGGAAAAGACGATGAAGAAGGCTATGGCGAAGCTGACGCCGCTTATGGTGGCGACCGACTTGGTGACCAGGTTGACGAGTGCAATCGAGAGCAGCGCCAGGAAAACCGAGATCAACCCGAGAGGAATCTCGGTTTTGCCAATCCGCAGATTGGGAGGAACCTTCCAGCCGCGCTCGCCACGATATTGCCAGCGCAGGACCAGGATCGCCAGGCTGTTAAAGGTAAACGACCAGATGACGCCGAAGGCATACGCCTCACCGAGCATGATGACGTCGCCCCTGCTGGCGATGATGGTGATCATCTGGAGGATGAAGACCAGGTTGACGATCCGGAAACTGGTGCCGAACCTGGAATGGGGCCTGCGGAACCAGTCGGTGAGAACTCCATCCTCAGCCACGCGCATCAGCACGCCCGTCGAACCGATGATCGAGGTGTTGATAGCGCCCGACAAAATCAGGAAGCCCACAATCACCACGAAGATGCGAAAGGCGATGCGCATAAACATCGGTCCAACCATGTACATAGCCAGGCCGGCGATCAGGTTGTCCTGGTAGATGTGAGTGCGGGGCCAGGTGGGAATCAGCATCGATGCCAGCAGCGTGGCGCCACCGGTAAAGATCAGGCTGTAGATGGCGATGATGATAGCCGCGCGCTTCAGGTTCTTCAGCTTGGGATGCCCGATCTCCCGGTTCACCTGGGCCAGCGTCTCTTCGCCGCTCATGGCCAGCACGGAGTGCCCGAAGGCCATCAGAATGCCGAACAGGCCGAAGATCGGCAGTCCGGTGCCTCTGAGGAATCCCAGCGCGTCCTTGCTGAATTTCAGATGCGCCGGTATCGGGGAAGGCGGCAGATGCACGCCCCGGACAAACACCGAATAGGTGCCCCAGATCATCAGGATCACCACCATCACCGTGGTGATCTCCATGACCCGCATCGCCTTGTCGCTTGATTCTTCGATGCCCTTGATGTTCTGCCACCAGTAGTAGATGGTGACCACGGCGGCGAAGACCGCCGAGGTCGAGTTCATATCGAACTGGAACGGCTGGTTCTGCGCATTCATCAGGGCAGGCGGGAGCCAGTGACTGTGGCTTGCGACCTGCATCAGCTCGTTCATCAACCCCGTGATATATTGCCCGGCGGAGACGCCCGAGATCGGCCCCGTCAGGATGTAATCGAACATCAGGGCGGAGACGCTGACCTTGGCAAAAGTGCCGCCCAGCGCCTCTTTGACGACGCGATAGACGCCGCCCCGCGTAAACATCGAGCAGCTCTCAACGTAGACTGCCCGGACCGCGAAGCTGAAGAGCATGATGGCGAGGATGAACCACGGCGCCGATGCCCCGATTGCCTGCTCGGCAATGCCGCCGGCATAGAAAGCCGACGATCCAAGGTCGTTGAGAACAATAGCTGCGGCGCGCCAGAAAGAGATAAACGTGAGCATCACGGAGGATGCCACGATGAGGCGAACCCGATCAGATGGAGGCGCAACAGTCGTTCGAGTAGATGCCATCGCAAGGAGGGCCGGCGCGGCCGGCGGTCTGGAGTTGGGGAAAGCGAAACCACCGCCGCCCTGCGGTGAGTCTATGTCTGGAGAATAACTATGTCAATGGAAATCAATGATCTCGAAAGGAAGGCCCAAAAGTAACAATTGAAGGATGACGGCTAGTCCTTGCCGAACAGCTCTTTCCAGTCCTCCACAAAACTGAGGAGTACCACCACGGCCGAGCCCACGATGCCGACGAAAAACATGACTTCGAGCAAGCGCATTCCCAGAATCGCCAAGATCATAGCGTTGATTATAGCCTGACGCCGGCTCTGCCGGTCGCATGCGATACACTCGCCCCTGTATGCAGAGATCGTCCGGAAAGCTGGAATCGATGCGGGAATCGTGGAAGCTGTGGGTTGCCGCGGCTCTTTCCGCGGGCCTGCTGGAGCTGCCGTTCCCGCTGGCCGGACCGCTGCCTCCCTGGCGCTCGGTCTTTGCCTGGTTTGCGCTGGTGCCGCTTCTTTGGGCGATCCTCAGCCGCAGGAGCGCCGAACGGCCGCGTGCATTTCGCCGCGCTTTTTTGCTCAGTTACCTCTGCGGCATCCTCTGGTACGCGGGTAATTGCTATTGGATCTACGACACCATGCGGTTCTACGGCGATTTGTCGCCGCTGGTTTCAGCGCTGTTGCTGGCGGGATTCAGCCTGGTTCTCGGGCTCTACTTCGGCATCTTCGGTCTGTGCGTTTTCGTGGTGCGGCGGGCCACAGGCAGTGCGCGATGGGCGCTGGTTCTCGCGCCGTTCCTGTGGGCCGCGCTGGATCTGGCCGCCGCGCGTATCACCAGCGTTCCCTGGGACCAGCTGGGCTACTCCCAGGTGGACAACGCCCTCGTAAACCAGCTTGCCCCGTGGACGGGCGTCTACGGCATCAGCTTTCTTCTGGTCGCCGTCAACGCGCTCGTCGCCGGCGGGCTGGTGCTTGAGTCCCGCAGGAGCAAGAGGCTTTGTGGTCCGCTCGGCGTCGCGCTTGCCATCGCTGGCACGGCAGGAATCTTCGTCAAGCCACCCAGCCCCGCGCCCACGGCAATTGCTGTGCTCATCCAGCCCAATCTCGACGTTGGCGGAGTCGGTTTCTGGAATGGTCCGGGGCAGTGGAACCGGCATATCGCGCGATTCATCAAGCTGGGCAGCCAGACGTGCAAAAGCTACATCGCCGGAATTCCGCAGACCGGCGCGCCAGTGATTGATCCGCAGTGCGCAACGCCGCTTGCTCATCCCGATCTGGTGGCGTGGCCGGAGTCGCCTGCGCCGTACTTTCAGCAGGATCCCCGGCTGCAACAGGCGTTCATCACGATCACATCGGCCACGCAGTCGCCACTCGTGGTCGGAGCCATCGGAGCTGATTATTCCGAGGATGATCAGAGCTGGCACGAATACAATTCCGCATTGATCGTCGGCTCTGACGGCGCGCTGGTTGGCCGCTACGACAAGATTCACCTCGTCCCCTTCGGCGAGTACGTCCCCTTTGAACAGCTCTTTTTCTTTGCGCACAAGCTCACCGGCCGGGTCTCGAAGTTCGATCGTGGTGATATGCGCAAAGTCTTCCGCCTCAATGGCCATCGCTACGGCTTCTTCATTTGTTATGAAGCCGTTTTTGCCGATGAGGTGCGGCAATTCGCGCGGCTCGGCGCCCAAGTGCTCGTGAACATCAGCGACGATGGCTGGTACGGCGATACCAGCGCCCCCTGGCAGCACCTGAACATGGCGCGCATGCGGGCCATCGAAAACCGCCGCTGGCTGCTGCGCGATACCAACAACGGCGTTACCGCCGCTATCGACCCTTACGGTCGGGTGCGGCAGAGTATCTCCCGGCACCGCGTGGACGCCCTGCCAGCCGCGTTCGCATTCCGCGACGACATGACCTTCTACACCGTCCACGGTGACGTGTTTGCCTGGCTCTGTGCCATACTGTCTATAGGTGCTGTTATCTTGTGCCTGCAGAAGATGTTGAAGTCTCTCTATCCCGCTTCAGCAGGCTCCCGCTAACTCGCCAACCCGCCGTGGCGGGCGAACTTGCTAATCCAAAGTCAGGTCAGAAGAGCAACATGGCGTTGTCCGATCTCGAATTCGCATACGCTCCTGTGCGCGACCAAGTGCGCGACCTGCGGGAGTATCTTTGACCCTGCCCGTCTGCGCAGGGAACTCACTCAAATTGAAACCAGGCTGGCCGATCCCGCGCTCTGGAGCGACCCGGCTGCCAGCCAGCCGCTGATGCGCGATCGCAAGCGCCTGGAAAGCCTGATCGCCGACGATGACGAGCTTGTGCGCCGCACCAGCGACATCGACGCCTACTTCGAGCTGGCCCGCGAAGGCGAAGACGTGGAGGCTGATCTCGATCGCGACATCAAGGCCCTGGCCGCCTTTGCTGAAACGCTGGAGGCGCGCACCATGCTCTCCGGCGAAACCGATCCGCTGAATGCGATCGTCACCATTCATCCCGGAGCGGGCGGCACTGAAAGCCAGGACTGGGCCGAGATGCTGGTCCGCATGTATCTGCGCTGGGCCGAGCAGCAAGGCTTCAAAACCGAGATGAACGACTACCAGGACGGCGATGAAGCGGGCATCAAGTCGGCCACGTTCACCATCACTGGCGAATACGCCTTCGGCCTGCTGGCCGGCGAGAGCGGCGTCCATCGCCTGGTGCGCATCTCGCCCTTCGACGCGGCCAAGCGCCGCCATACCTCATTCGCCTCGGTCTTCGTCTCGCCGGAAATTGACGAGTCGATCCAGGTCGATCTGAAGCTGGAAGACCTGCGCATCGACACCTACCGCTCCGGCGGCAAGGGCGGCCAGCATGTGAACACCACGGACTCAGCCGTGCGCATGACCCACATCCCCACAGGCATTGTGGTGCAGTGCCAGAACGAGCGCTCGCAGCACAAGAACCGCGACAAGGCCATGAAGATGATGCGCTCGCGGCTCTACGAGTTCGAGCTTGAAAAAAAGCGCGCCGAGAGCAAGAAGCTGGAAGACTCCAAGCTCGACATCAACTTCGGCTCGCAGATCCGCTCCTACGTCCTGCAGCCCTACCGCATGGCCAAGGACCACCGCACCAAGGTGGAAGTCGGCGACGTGGACAAGGTGCTCGACGGGTATCTGGAGCCGTTTTTGCGGGGCTACCTGCTGGCCAAGCGCCGCGGCACGGCAGTTTCTGCCGCAGCCGGAGACGATCTGGACGTGTAAGAGGGAATAGGGAACAGAAGGAACTGACAACTGAAAGCTGAACACAGTGGACAACGATCACGCCATCATCGATGAAATCCTGCGCACGGCGAAAACCATCGCCGTTGTGGGCATGAGCAACAAGACCTGGCGCGCCAGCTACAACGTGGGCCGCTATCTGGCCGCCAATGGCTATCGCGTGCTGCCGGTCAACCCGGTCCTCAAGGAAATATTGGGCATGCCGTGCTATCCGGACCTGGATACGGCTCAGGCCGCCGCCCTCAAAGAGGCGGGTTCTGACCTGACCGGGAAGGGAATCGACGTGGTTGATGTCTTCCGCGCCTCCGAATTTGTTCCGCCCATCGTGGACGACGTGATTCGCCTCGGCATCCCGTACCTCTGGCTCCAGGATGAAGTCATTCACGACGAAGCGGTGGCAAGGGCCCGCGCCGCCGGCGTCAAATGCGTCCAGAACGACTGCATCTTCCGCGAGCACGCCGCCCGGCCTGACTTGCACACAAGCCATAGCTAGTTCCGCTTTGAGGCCACGCGCCTCCAGTTCGATACACTGGATACAGAAGCTCAGGAGCCAGCCTTTTCGCCCGCCATGCGTAACGCCGCCTCGATCATCGCGCTCTTCTTGCTGATGGTTGCCGGTCTGCCCGCGAGCGCCGCCTCAAACTACGCTGACGCCGCACATCTGCGCGTGCAACTCGTATTCCCTGAGACACAGCTTTATCCCGGTGGCTCCAACCGGGCCGGCCTCTACTTCAAGCTCGAACCGGGCTGGCACGTGTATTGGAAAAACGCCGGCGACTCCGGCGAGCCGCCGCGCATCCAGTGGACTTTGCCCGCCGGGCTGACCGCGGGTCCGTTGCACTTTCCGGCTCCCACGCGCCTGCCACTCGGCCCGCTCATGGATTACGGTTACGAGAACGAAGTGCTCTTCCCGTTCTCGTTCAATGTGGCGAAGACCGCCAAGGCCGGCCCCGCCGTTCTCGACGCCAAAGTGAATTGGCTCGTCTGCCGACAGGTCTGTATTCCCGGCAAAGCTGAACTGGTCGAGAGTGTCCAGATCCTGTCTGCCGCGCCGCCGCAGCCTTCGACGTCTCCGGCCGATGCGGAGCTGTGGACGCGGCTGGCCAAAACGCTGCCTGTGCCGCTGCCGTCCTCGGACAAAGCCGTCTTCCAGCCGACGCCCACGGGCTTCCGCCTCGCCGTCGAAACCGGTCAGCGCGAAACAGAGGCCGTGTTCTTCCCGGCCGATCAGGACATTCTGGACAATCCCGCGCCCCAGAAGCTTACGCCGACCGCCAAAGGCCTTGTTCTGGACTTAAAGAAAGACGCGAGCCTTTCCGCAAATCCGGCACAATTAAATGGGGTTATAGAATTATCGGGTGGCAGGAATTACACGCTGACAGCATTGCCCGGAACGGTGGCGGCGCCGCCTGCGCTCTCGTGGATGAAGCTTCTGCGCATCTCGGGGCTGGCGTTTCTCGGTGGGCTACTCCTGAACCTGATGCCCTGCGTCTTTCCGGTGCTGTTCCTGAAGGGTCTGGCGCTGGTGCAGTCGGGCAGCGAAGAGCGCCACAAGCTGCGCGCTCACGGTTTTGTTTACACCGCCGGGATTCTGGTTTCCTTCTGGGTGTTGGTAGCAGTCCTGCTTGGCCTGCGTGCCGCTGGGGCCAGCCTGGGCTGGGGTTTCCAGTTCCAGTCGCCGGTCTTTTTGGCACTGATGGCGGGATTGCTCTTTTTCCTGGGTCTCTCGCTCGCCGGCCAGTTTGAAATCGGCCTCACGCTCACCAGCGCAGGCGGTTTACTCGCGGCCAGGCAGGGGTATGCGGGAAGTTTCTTTACCGGTGTGCTGGCCGTGATAGTGGCAACGCCCTGTACGGCTCCCTTTATGGGGGCAGCCGTGGGCTATGCGCTTGCCCAACCCGCAGCCATCACGTTTGCCGTTTTTACCGCCCTCGCGCTCGGTCTGGCCGCGCCCTATGTGGCTCTTACACTGCAGCCTGCGTGGACGCGCCTGCTGCCTCGTCCCGGTGCGTGGATGGACCTGCTCAAGCAAGCCGCTTCCTTGCCTCTGTTCGCCTTCGTCATCTGGCTGACACTGGTACTGGCGCAGGCTTACGGGTCGAGCGCACTGGCCGTGCTGCTGACCGGCTTCCTGCTGCTGGCCATCGCCGGCTGGTTTCTGGGCCGCTGGCCGGCAAGGCGCTGGGCTACGGTGATTGCTGCTCTGGTCGTGATTGCAGTGGCAGGGCTGGACGTCTTTGCGCCCAAGCTGGTGGGAGAATCGACAGCAACTGCGAGTCAGGCTGACGCTGCAAGCTCTGCGCCCACAACCGCAAGCGCATGGCAGCCCTGGTCGGCAGACGCGGTGAACCGCTATCTCGCCCAGGGTCGGCCCGTCTTTGTGGACTTTACCGCCGGCTGGTGCCTGAGCTGCCAGGTGAACGAGCGCGTTGCCCTGCGCCAGACAGAAGTGGAGCAGGCCTTTCAGAACGCCAACGTGGCCCTGCTCAAAGCCGACTGGACCCGCGAAGACCCGGCGATTACGCAGGCGCTCAATGCGCTGGGCCGCGACGGCGTTCCGGTTTATGCGCTCTATACTCCCGGGCATTCCCAACCGCAATTGCTGCCGCAGGTGCTGACTCCTGGAATCGTGATGGATGCGCTGGCGCAACTTCCTAAAAAGTAGTGCGCTGAAACAGGCGGATGCCATGCGTCCTGAGGCCGTGCTCATGATTAACCACATTGAGGAGCAGCCGGCTCCGAATTAGTGGGCCGCCATCTTGACCGCGCGCAGCCAGGGGCTGGCAGGTGTTGCCATCGGCTGATGCTCAAGGTCCAGTCCGCTATGTCCGGGCACGGTGTACTTGGCGAAGAACGCGTCGATTTCGGCGCTCAACCCCTGGATCAGCTGGGTGTATTGCGTTTCTTCGTAGAGGTTTGTCGTTTCGCGCGGATCCGCCTTCAGGTCGTACAACTCATTCGGGAAGCGGATGTCCTCGAAGGGATAGCGCAGGATCAGCTTGTAGCCGTTCTTGCGGATCATGCGGGCATTTCCGTATTCGAGGATCATGCCGTCTCTCCACGCCTCCGGAGCCTTGCCGCGCAACTGCTCCAGGTACGAGCGGCCGGGTGAGTTGATGCTGCGGGCCAGCTCTGCGTCGGGTGTGGCCTGCGCCACGTCGAGCAGCGTGGCAAACAGGTCGCAGTGATTTACCGGCAGATCGCACTCCAGGTTGCTGGCAAGGCCGCCGGCCGGCCAGGAGATCGCGCAGGAAACGCGGATGGACTCGTCAAAGAAGTTCTGCGGCACGGTGGCGTTGCCCTTCTCCCAGATGCCGTGCTGGCCGGCGTTGAGCCCGTGGTCGCCGGTGTACACCACCAGCGTGTCCTCGAGCTTGCCCATTGCTTCCAGCGCATCCAGCACCTTGCCCACCTCGCGATCAATGGAGGACGCGGCCGCGTAGTACTCCGTCTGCTTGTGACGTTCTATCTGCGGGTCGGGCGAAACGGGGATGAGCGCCGTGCCGTGGACCTTGTAAAACTTCTCGCGAGGAATATCGCGGAAGGTCGCGTCTTTGTACTCGGCCACCAGGTCGTCCGGCATGTCGATGTGTGGCGAATGCGTATCGACATAGCCGACAAACAGGAAGAAAGGCTTCTCCGCGGTAGCCTTGTCGTTATAGTGCGCGTGCAGAAATTCTATGGCGCGCTCCGTGAAAAATGGCGACTGGAATCCGTTGTCCTGAATATGCTTGCCGTTGTCAGAGAAGTTCTGTAAGCCGAGATGAGGATATTGCGCCGTCCAGTAGCTGAACCACGAATCGAATCCCGGGTGCGGGAAGCGGCCTTCGCCGCAATGCCATTTGCCTACCAGGCCAGTGTGATAGCCCGCCTTTTTGAGCGGCTCGGAGATCAGCGTCTGGCCCTGAAGCCACGGATAAGCGTAGGCTTGCGTCTTCTCCTCGAGCCAGTCGTGGATGCCGTGCTGTGACGGCATGCGCCCGGTGAAAAAGCTGGCGCGCGCCGGAGAACAAGATCG
>JAJZVZ010000208.1 GCA_021846945.1 Acidobacteriota bacterium
TACATCCCGCTTCTCTACCTTGAGCCCCAATTGCTCCCGCAACGCAGTAAAGACGGATGGCAATGAAGAATTCGGATCATCAACAGGCGCGTACTTTAAGTCGACGTCATAATTGCCAGTCAGGCCAGTCCGATCGACGACGGGCCTGCCTCCGAAGGCTAACTTTAATAAAGTTGTGAGTTCCGGCATGGACATATCTGTGGCTTGAACACCGTCCCGCAAAATGTAAGCATGCGCTTTTTCCGTTTTGACGCTAGTTTTCAGCTTAGGCCCGCCCTTTGCAATGACGAGTGCGTAGCCATGGAAATTCTTCATCTCGCAATGGTAGGCAAGATGAAATCGTTGCTTGAGTAACTGCTGGAGCAAGGGCATGAGTTCTTTATAACTTGGCCCAGTCTCCCCTTCCGGTTTTGCATTCACGACATATTCTTGCTGTTCAAGCCATGAAGGCTTTTGCTCAATCTGATAGGAATCAACGTCAAACGCCAATTCGATCAGAAAGACCAGGGTGACGTTCCGGGCAGAAAAATGCAGTGCGCCTTCAGGACTGATCGAAGTCAATCCAGCATCTCTTGGTGAAACCAGATGGACTGAAGCAACTTCGAATGCCGGCTCCGCAGCCGCTTTCTTTTTTGACTGGGCTGATCCAAAGGGAATGAGAACCAAACTGGCAATGACGATACTTGCGATGCCCGCATTAGCTGTCCGTTGTTTCGTGTTGAGTGCAAGCGCGCACGGACTCATCACCATCACCTCGCTGATTGGTTCCATTGCTGCTTGTCTCGCATTCTACGCCTCAATGACAACTGCTTCGCCTTTTACCGTCACCACGCCATCGATGCTCGAGTGAATTCGCGCGCCCAATTTGCCTTGCTCCGGCGCGGCCAGCAAGTCGCCAGTTCGCACCCGATCGCCTGTCTTGACGACGGGAATTGCTGGCACGCCTGCATGCTGCTTGAGCGGCAGATTCACCCTGCGCGGCACAAATGCGTGCTCGACGAGCGGGCCGGTGTTGTTGAATTCGCCCAGTCCCAGCTTGGCGATCAGCCTGCGCATGGGCACGCGGCGAAACTCAGCCATGGGATGCGGCTCGATCGACTCCGGTGTGCCCTTCCACACCAGTCCACGCTCGCGCGCAAGGGGTTTGTTCTGCACGCAGACAGTCTTCGGATCCAGATCCTCAGGGCAGGCGAACATGGTGCACAGGTTGCACTCGCAGCAGTAGAGAGTGGAAACCATGGCGTCCGCGCCAGTGTTGAAGCCCAGCGACTGCATCGCCCGGTGCGGCTCGATGGGATGTCCAAGCAAAAAGCGCGGGCAGAACTCGGTGCAGAAGCGGCACTGGTCGCAGGCCGAGCGGCCGATACGCTGCACGTGAATCCACGGTGCATTGTGGCGGCGGATGAGAGCATGTTCGGCGGGCAGCACAATAATGCCGCCGGTGGTTTTGGTTACCGGAACATCGAGGCTCGCGGCGGGTTTGGCCATCATCACACCGCCGAGCAGGACGCCGAAATCCGAAACGGTCGCGCCGCCGGCGGCCTCAACCACCTCGCCGACGGTAATGCCGACGGGAACGCGCAGCGTGACCGGCGTGGCGACGGCTCCGGCTACGGTCAGATATTTATGGGTAACGGGCCGGTCCAGGCCGATGTTCATCAGCGTTTCGACGTTGGAGACAACCGCGTCCACATCTTTGGGCAGCCCGCCGGGAGGGATCACGCGGCCGGTGACCATGTGGACGAGGATGAACTCGTCCCCCGCGGGGTAGACGTCTGGCAGCGGAACCACGCGGATGCCGCTGGGCACCTGGCGCTCCAGCGCCTCGATGATGTCCTGATACTTCTCCTTGATGCCGATGACGCCTTCGCGCGCGCCAACCGTCTCCATGGCCATCTCCATGCCGCGCAGGAAGGGTTCGGCATAGTGCAGCAGAAGCTCTTTATCCTTGTGGAGCAGTGGCTCGCATTCGGCCGCGTTGGCAATCACCACCGAGACGCGGGTCTGGAGCTTGACCGCCGTGGGAAAGCCGCCGCCGCCCGCGCCGATGATTCCGAGCTCTTCCACGCGCCCGGGTAAGGCTGCGCCCGGAGCCGCTCCTGCCTGCGAGATGCCCGTTCTTGCCATCATTTTCGAATATTTACCTCAAAATCTGTCAAACTTGCGATTGACTTTGCCAAACACTGTAGAGTATCATCCAACTTCGGTCAACAACAGTCAATAATGAAATGTCTGATCCCAAATATCGGTAGTACGTCGTTCAAGTACCGCGTCCTGGACATGCCGGCCGAGTCCGTCTTGGCTCAGGGACGGGTGGAGCGGATCGGGCAGCCGGGTGGCGAGTGCCCGGATTATCCATCCGCCATTCGCACGTGCCTGAGCGGGATTGCGGGTCCGGGCAGGCCGTTGTCGAGTCTGGCAGAGATTGGCGCAGTTGGATTTAAGGCAGTTCACGCCGGACCGCACAACGAGCCGCAGATTGTCGACGAAGAACTCCTGGCCGCGATGGAGGAATTTGTGTTTCTGGCGCCGGCCCACAATCCCCCCTATATCGCGGCGATGAAGGCTTTTCAGCAGGAGCTTCCCGGGGTTCCGTTGGTGGCGGTGCTCGAGACGGGGCCCTACCGGTTTATGGATGAGGCTTTGACGACCTATGGCGCGCCTTATGAGTGGCGCACAAAGTACGGAATACGGCGCTATGGGTTCCACGGCGCCAGCCACCGATCGTCGCGCGAGCGTACGCAGGTTCTGATGGGCCGCAAGGAGATTCGTCATATTTCCTGTCATCTCGGCGGCAGTTCGAGTGTGGCGGCCTTTCGCAATGGAACCGTGGTCGACATGAGCATGGGCGCCTCGCCGCAGTCTGGATTGCCGCAGAACAACCGCGTAGGCGATATCGACGCCTTCGCCGTGCTGCACATGATGAAGAAGCTCAATCTGGGCCCGGATGAGATGGCGACTTTGCTGAGTAGCCGCTCCGGTCTGGCGGGCATCAGCGGCAAGAGCGGCGATGTTCGTGATCTGAGCGAGGCGGCGAAGGCGGGGGACAGCCGTTCGCGGCTGGCGCTGGATGTATTTGTGCATTCGATTCGGCATTATGTGGGCTCGTTTCTGCTCCAGTTGGGCGGACTTGACGTGTTGACATTCTCCGGCGGCATTGGCGAGAACAGCGCTGAGATTCGCGCTGCGGTTTTGAAGGATCTGGGCGGTTTCGGCATTGAAGTCGACGAAGACAGGAATCAGTCAATCAAGGGCGAAGGCGCCATATCCACCGATGGATCCGCGGTGAAGGTGCTCGTGGTCCCGGCCAACGAAGAGATTGTGGTGGCACGTGAAACGGTGGCTATGGTGGAGCGCGCGAAGGCGTCGGCGCAGGCATTGGCTTAGGATTGTTGGCCACCCACCCTTGGCGCAAGGAGAAAGACACGCCAAGGAGGGGGCACCCGACATTTGTGGAGCGCTCAAGGCAGGGTAAGGCAGTTCAGGATTGAATATGGGAAGCGCAACAATGGCAAACTCGGTTGGGACGATCGACCGATCGATGGTCGAGCAGATCGTTCGCCAGGTCGCACTTGAATACCTGGGTCGGACCAGGAAAGGCAACGTGCCGGAACTCGTTGTCCAGGCGTCTTCGCGCCACATGCACGTTTGCCGTGAAGACATGGACATTCTCTTCGGGCCGGGAGCGGAACTGACCTTCGATCGCGATCTCTACCAGGAAGGCAACTTTGCGGCGAAAGAGACGGTGACCATCGTAGGGCCGCGCGGTCGGATTATCTCCAATCTCCGCATTCTGGGGCCGATGCGCAAAGAATCGCAGGTGGAGCTGGCATTTACCGACGGGATCATGCTCGGCTTCAGCGATCTTCCTGTCCGGCTCTCCGGCGACATTGCGAACACGCCCGGGGCAGTGATTATCGGGCCGAAGGGAGTGGTCGAACTGAAGCGGGGCGTGATTCGCGCCGCCATTCATGTTCATATGAGTCCGGCGGATGCGGCTTACTACGGAGTTACCGAGAAAGATCGCATGAAACTGCGCGTCGGCGGCCCGGCGGGCTTAACCTTCAACAATGTTCACGTGCGCATCGGCGCTAATTATCGGCTGAATGTGCACATGGATACCGATGAGGCCAACGCGTGTGGCCTGCATCTGACGAAAGATGTTGAGCTGTCGAAGTAAGACGACAGGCAAGACAAAGGAACACTACGGAAAAGAGAGGAAGCGATGAAACAAGCGCTTGGAATGATTGAAACCAAAGGGCTGGTCGCGCTGTTCGAAGCGGCCGACGCCATGCTGAAGTCGGCAAATGTGTCCTTTACCGGCTGGCAGACAGTCGGCTCCGGACTGGTAACAGCTTTTGTGGAAGGAGACGTGGCCGCTGTCAAAGCGGCGACCGACGCGGGTGCGGAAGCGGCATCGCGGATCGGCGAGGTGGTGAGCGTGCAGGTGATCTCGCGTCCCCACGATGAACTGCCTTCCTTCGTTCAACAAAGCAAAGCCGCGCCGGCCCGGAAGAGCTAAAGGCAAGCGTCAGCTTTGAGCTCTCAGCTATCAGTTTGGCGAAGCAGGAAGCGGGCTGGCGAGATGAGCGGAAGAAATTGAATGCAGCCGAATGCCGCAAAGAGATGCTGAAAGCTGTGAGCTGACGGCTGAAAGCTGGCATTCAGAGGAGACAAGATGAGTGAAGCAATTGGATTGATCGAAACCCGGGGCCTCGTGGGACTGGTTGAGGCCAGCGATGCGATGGTGAAGGCCGCCAGCGTGGAGCTTGTGAAGACCGTGCAAATCGGCGGTGGATTCGTGACGGCGATCGTACGCGGAGATGTGGGCAGCGTGCGCGCAGCCGTTGATGCGGGTTCTGCCGCGGCCAAAGCCGTGGGCGAACTGGTGTCGGCGCACGTGATTGCGCGTCCGCACGATGCGCTTGTTGAAAGCATGTTGAAGTAAGGCGAAACGGAGAGAAGATCCATGGCAAATGAAGCGATTGGAATGATCGAGACCAAAGGCCTGGTGGCGCTTGTGCAGGCGACGGACGCGATGTTGAAGGCCGCAAGCGTGAAGTATGTGGGCTGGAACAAGGTCGGCAGCGGCCTGTGCTCGGTCTTTGTTTCCGGAGATGTGGGCTCGGTCCGTGCCGCGGTGGACGCAGGCGCCAGCGCAGCCCGTGCCGCGGGAGAAGTGATCAGCGTGCATGTGATCGCGCGTCCGCACGACACGCTCGGGTCCGTGTTGCCGAAGTAATGGCAAAGCGGCGGGATCTTTTCCGCCACGGCGAACGAGGTGAGCCGGCATGTTTATAGCGAAAGTGATCGGCAATGTTGTCTCTACCCACAAGAACGAGAAGTTCCGCGGGATGAAGCTGCTCCTGATTCAGCCGTACATCAGCAAAGACGGCAAGCTGCAGATTTCAGGCAGCTCCGTGGTTGCGGTCGACAGCGTGGGAGCCGGCATTGGCGAGTGCGTACTGTTCACGCAGGGCAGTTCGGCCCGCCTGACGCCTACAACGAAGGATGCGCCCGTAGACGCCGTTATCGTCGGCATTGTGGATGCCGTCGAGGTGGAGGGCGCAATCTTGGAGAAGCCATAAATGCAGACCCAGGAACCAGTATCACAACAGGTCATAGCGGAGATCGCCAGGGAAGTGGTGGCGCGGCTTCGCGCACAGATGCAGCCGGCGCCTGTCACGGCCAGCATGGTTACCACGGCAAGGGCAGGCGCGGCCGCTCCCAGAAGCGCCGTGCTGCACGATGGTGTCTTCGCCACCGTGGATGAAGCCGTGAATGCGGCTTACGAGGCCCAGAAGAAAGTTGAGGCGATGAGCCTCGAAGAACGCGGGCGGATGATCGAGATCATGCGCCGCATCTGCATGGATCGTCGCGAGGAACTGGGCCGCATGGAACTGGAAGAGACCAAAGTCGGCCGCCTCGATCACAAGATCCTGAAGCTAACGAACATGCGCTACGTGCTTGGCGTCGAGGCGATGCGCAGCGATGCGCGCAGCGACCAGAACGGCCTGTGCATTATCGAGCGCGCGCCCTGGGGCGTCATCGGCATGATGCTGCCGGTCACGCATTCGGTGCCGACCATGGTGTCCAACGCCATCAATGTTTTGGCTGCCGGTAACACTGCGGTCTTCGGTCCGCACCCGTCGGGCGCGAAGGTGGCGCAATACGCACTGCAACTCTTCAATCGCGAGATTGAGAGGGAATGCGGAGTTGCCAATGTCATCACCACGATCACGGAGCCGAGCATCGAGGCCGCCGACCAGATCTTCAATCACCCTAAGATCGCACTGCTTTGCGTGACGGGCGGCTCGGCCGTGGTGAAGGCGGCAGCCAAGTCCGGCAAGCGCGTGATTGCGGGAGGACCTGGAAACCCGCCGGTTGTTGTAGATGAAACCGCCGATCTGGACTACGCCGCAAAGTGCATCATCGAGGGCGCAGCCTTTGATAACAACCTGCTTTGCATCGGCGAAAAGGAAATCTTCGTAGTTGCCTCCGTGGCCGATGCGTTTATCGCCGCCATGCGCCGCGCAGGCGCTTTTCAGTTAGATGCGGCAGCGCTTGAAAGACTCACGCGCGTGGCTTTCACGTTCGAGGGCGGCGGTGGGGGATGCGCGCGGGCGCACGTGAAAAAGGACTTTGTCGGCAAGGATGTTGCCGTTTTAGCCGCTGCTGCCAGCGTACGCGTTCCGACCGACACAAAGCTCCTTTTCGGCGAGACAGACGAGAACCATCCTTTTGTAGTGGAAGAACAGATGATGCCGTTCATTCCGGTGGTTCGCGTGCGTGATGTAGACGCAGGAATCGCGGCCGCGGTTAAGGCAGAGCACGGCTACCGGCATACGGCCATCATCCATTCGCGGAATGTCGATACAGCAACCCGGATGGCGCGCGCCATGAATACGACGATCTTTGTGCAGAACGCTGCATCGCCGGCCTCGCTGGGCGTGGGTGGACCGGGATACTTCAGCCATAGCATTGCAACGCCGACCGGTGAAGGCATTACAACGCCGCTTACCTTTACGCGCGAACGGCAGATGGTCGTCGGCAATGCGTTGCGGATTATCTAGTCATGTTTTTGGCGCGCATCGAGGGCACGGTCGTAGCGGCAGTTAAGCATGCGACATTGGATGGCTGCAGGTTTTTGGCAGCGCAGAGGCTTGAAGCGGACGGTAGCGCGGCAGCTGAGCCAATCGTAGTCGTGGATTGGCTGGGCGCCGGAAAAGCTGATTGGGTGATTGTCTCGACGGATGGAGACATTGCCCGGGCCAAGCTGGGTAATACCACGCCCGCGCGCATGGTGGTTGTCGGGATCGTGGATGAAGTACCGCGAAACTCAGGGAAGGCGAAGGAATGAGGCTCGGAATTGTGCGCGGTCACGTGGTCCTGAATCCGGCTGTTGAGGCCTACAAAGGCAGAACGCTTGTCGTTGTGGAGCCGGTGACTATGGAAAACGTGCGCGCCAGGAATGGGTTGGGCGGAGGTAAAGCTCTAATTGCGGTTGATGAACTGGGTGCGGCTGAAGGACAGATGGTTGCGTTTACCGAGGGCAGGGAAGCCGCCAATCCCTTCTGGCCGGGCTCGGTACCGGTGGATGCGTATTGTTCGCTGA
>JAJZVZ010000033.1 GCA_021846945.1 Acidobacteriota bacterium
GATCTGGGTGCGGGCGCGGGTGCTTGCGCAAATACGGGCGCGAGGGCGAATGCCAACAGGCCCGTCCAAAGTAAAAGGCTACGTTTCATGTTCTTCTCCTTGGGAGCGACGCGAACGTGGCTGCCCGCGGGCTCGAAAAAATTAATCGCCGGCAAGTAGCTGCACGCACCGGCGGCAAAATTGCGGCGGCTTCGCCCCGGCAAACCAACATCCAATGGAAGGCAACAACCGCCAGATTCATTTGGCCTTTGTGGCCGGGATGCATCTTTGCTGCTATGCCCGCCACCGCGCAAGACCGCCCGGCGGGCTGCATCCCTCAGCAGAACCCAAGTTAAATCCAACCCACTGCTCAATACAAGGGGGCGTATGGTCAACTTAAATGGGATAGCGCGACCTTTGCACCGGCCCCATACTTCATAGTGGACGAACAAACCCGCCCGATGGTTCCAGCATTGCCCCCTCTGATCCCTCCCGGAAGGCCGCCCACCCTGGTTGATAATCCATCGTAATTCGCGTCAAAGACGCCGGATTGTGGCCTGCATCACACTCTAAAATAAAGATATGGCAATCATCATCCGCACGGCGACCGCGGCCGATGTCCCGCAAATTCTGGCGTTTATTCGCGCCCTGGCCACCTACGAGCGCGCCCCGGACGCCGTCTCAGCCACCGAGGCGGGCCTGCTGCGCGATGGTTTCGGTCCTAGTCCGTTCTATCGCTGCCTGATCGCCGAGCACGACGGCCGGCCAGCCGGCTTTGCCCTCTATTTCTTCAACTACTCCACTTGGATGGGACGGCCTGGTCTCTACCTCGAAGACATTTTCGTTGAGCCGGAACTCCGCGGTTTGGGCATCGGCAAGGCCCTGCTCAAAGAGGTGGCCGCCATTGCCGTGGCGGAAGGTTGCCCGCGCCTGCAATGGGAAGTTCTCGACTGGAATACGCCCGCCATTGACTTTTACCGAGCCATGGGCGCCGAGTTCCTCGATGAGTGGCGCAATGTGCGCGTCAGTGGCGAAGCGCTTCTCCGCCTGGCAGGCATAAAGAATTCATCCGGTCATTTGGGTGCCCCATCTTCTCGCCGTTCTTCCGATGAAACGGTGGGAAACCACAAACCCCACTCCGCCCTCACAAAGAACGAGGAGACTCTGTGAAGATCCGTGTCATTGGCGGAGGGCTAGCCGGCCCTGAGGCCGCGCTCACCGCGGCCCGATTCGGCTGCCAGGTGGACCTCTACGAGATGCGCGCTGTCATTGACGGCAAGCCGCGCCTCACGCCTGCCCATCAGACCACTGATTTCGGCGAGTTGGTTTGCTCCAACTCCCTCAAGAGCGAGTCGCCCAACACCGCGCCCTGGCTCCTCAAGCAGGAGATGCGCCGCGGGCACTCCGCGCTTTTGCGTCTTGCGGATGAAACGGCAGTGCCGGCTGGCCACGCGCTGGCCGTCGATCGCGTCGAGTTCTCGCTCCGCATCGGCGAAGCCATCGCGGCCGAGCCCCTGATCCGCGTCCTGCGAGAAGAGGTTACTTGCCTCGATCCGCCCTCGGCCGAGCCGACAATCTCCATTGTGGCAACCGGCCCGCTCACCTCCGATGCGCTCAGCGCGGAGATTCAGCGTATCACCGGCTCCAGCCATCTCGCCTTCTACGATTCCATCTCGCCCATCGTTGAGGCCGATTCCATCGACATGAGCCGCATCTACTTTGCCGCGCGCTGGGACAAAGGCACCGCCGACTACATCAACTGCCCCATGAACCGCGAGGAGTACGATCGCTTTCTCGACGCACTGCTCGCCGCCGAGCCGGCTGAATCCAAAGAGTGGGAGAAGCTCGATTACTTTGAAG
This sequence comes from Acidobacteriota bacterium, assembly GCA_021846945.1. GTDB lineage: Bacteria > Acidobacteriota > Terriglobia > Terriglobales > Acidobacteriaceae > Telmatobacter. The sequence continues at coordinate 1,840 of JAJZVZ010000033.1, forward strand.
GCTGCCTGCCCATTGAAGTGCTGGCCCGCCGCGGCCGCGACACGCTGCGTTTCGGTCCCATGAAGCCCGTCGGCCTGCGCGATCCCCGTACCGGCAAAACGCCGTGGGCCGTTGTCCAGCTCCGCAAGGAAAATCTGCGCGCTGACAGCTACAACCTCGTTGGCTTCCAGAATCACCTCAAGTACGGCGAGCAGGCCCGCGTCCTGCGCCTCATCCCCGGCCTCGAAAACGCGCGCTTCCTGCGCTACGGCCAGATCCACCGCAACACCTACATCTGCGCGCCGGCGCTGCTCGATGAGAACCTCCGGTTGAAAAACTCTGGGTGCCCCATCCTCTTCGCCGGCCAGATCTCCGGCGTCGAAGGCTACACCGAATCCATCGCCACCGGCATGCTGGCGGGCATCTACGCCGCCGCGCTGGCCCACGGCGAAGAGCCCATCCCAGTCCCCCGCGCCACCGCACTCGGTTCGCTCATCCACTACATCACCCACGCCGACCCAAGAAGCTTCCAGCCTGCCAACATCACCTTCGACCTGCTGGAACCGCTTGAAGAAGAACTGCGCAAAAAGATCCGCGACAAAAAAGAGCGTCACCGCATCCAGTGCGAGCGCGCTCTGGCCGCCTTCGATGCGTGGTGGACGGCAACTTCTGCAACGAAAGTCAGGTAGCCGTCACTCACGGCGCACTCCGCCAGCCCATCGCGAATTCACACCGTGCTCACAACACGTGCCGCAAACGCACAGTGGCACAATTTGCGTTATCCTGTTGCCTATCGGCCGATCCCCGGGGCCCAGGGAGTATGGAATGAGCGAGTTTGTTCTCAACGTCAACGGCGCTCCGCTCCACGTCAATGCCCCTCCTCAAGAATCTCTGCTCTTCGTCCTGCGCAATCATCTCAATCTCACCGGAACCAAGTTCGGCTGCGGCGAAGGCCAGTGCGGGGCCTGCACGGTGCTCATCAACGGCCGCGCCACGCGCTCCTGCCTGATCCCGGCCTCGGCGGTCAGCAATGCCAAAATCGTCACCATTGAAGGCCTGGATCAGAACGGCAAACTCACGGCCGTCCAGCAGGCCTTCATCGACGAAGAGGCGATGCAGTGCGGCTATTGCACCTCCGGCATGATCCTTGCCGCCACCGCGCTGCTCAGCAAAACGCCGCACCCCACCGACGAGCAGATCGTCGCCGCCATGAACGGCAACATCTGCCGCTGCGGAACCTACCCGCGCATCCTCGCCGCCATTCATCGCGCCGCTGAGGCTCGCCGAGGCGAGCGGGCGCAGCTCACCGGAGGGGCACGATGAACGATTCCGAAATTGCCGAGTTCGAGTGCTTCCAGGACGGGTCATGGGGAAGCTCCCGCCTGCCCGACGTTCACGTTGACCGCCGCGACTTCCTCAAGCTTCTGGGCGGAGGATTGATCGTCTGCCTCACGCCGCACAGCGCGGGGGCGCAGGAGTCGGGCCGCGGCTTCGGCCGCCACGAGCTGCCCAAAGACGTCGCCGCCTGGCTGCACATCGCCGCCGATGGCAAAGTGAAGGTCTTCACCGGCAAGGTCGAGGTCGGCCAGAACATCCGCACTTCGCTCGCACAACAAGTCGCCGAGGAACTGCGCGTGCCCTTCGACTCCATCACCATGCTCATGGGCGACACCGAGTTCGTGCCGTGGGATATGGGCACATTCGGCAGCCGCACCACGCCCACCATGGGGCCGCAACTGCGCACCATGGCCGCCGCAGCGCGCGAGGCGCTCATGGCCATGGCCGCCGATCGCTGGCATGTTGACGCAGCCAAGCTCACCGCCGCCGATAGCCGCGTCATCGATCCAGCTGCCGGGCACTCGCTTACCTATGGCGAGCTCACCCGCGGCCAGAATCTCGTCAAGGTCGTCTCCGGTAAAGTGCCCCTGACGCCTGCAACCGGATGGAAGATCGCCGGAACACCCATGCCCAAGGTCGGCATCCGCGACTTCGTCACCGGGAAACACAAGTTTCCTTCAGACATCGTCCGCCCCGGAATGCTGTTTGGCGCCGTGCTGCGCCCCGAGGGCTTCAACGCAACTCTGGACTCGATCGATACCAGCGCGGCGGAAAAGATGCCCGGCGTCAAAGTGGTGCGCGACGGCGACTTCATCGGCGCCGTCGCACCCGATGTCTACACGGCACAGCAGGCGGTCGCCGCCATCCAGGCTAAGTGGACCGTGCCCGAGCAGCCGTCGAACGCGAATCTCTTCAAGGTGCTCAAGACTGCCACCGAGCCCGGTGGTGGCAGGCGCGAGGGACACCTGACCGGCTCCGTCGAGCAGGCAATGGCTACCGCCGACCTGAAGCTCGAAGAGCGCTACACCGTCCAGTACATCGCGCACACGCCGCTGGAGCCGCGCGCCGCCGTGGCCGAGTGGAATGGCTCCAACCTCACCGTCTGGACCGGAACGCAGCGCCCCTTCGGCGTGCGCGACGAGCTGATGGAAGCATTCAACCTGCCCGAGAGCCGGGTGCGCGTCATCCAGCCCGACATGGGCAGCGGCTACGGTGGCAAGCACACCGGCGAAGCCGCCATTGAAGCCGCGCGCCTCGCCAAAGCCGCCGGCAAGCCCATCAAACTCATCTGGACTCGTCGCGAGGAGTTCACCTGGGCCTACTTCCGCCCCGCCGGCCTCATGGAGATTCGCGCCGGCGTGCACCGCGATGGTAGGCTGGTTGCCTGGGAACACCACAATTACAACTCCGGCCCGTCAGCGCTCGAAACTCCCTACGAAGTTCCCAACCAGATCATTCAATACCACCCGGTAAAATCGCCGCTGCGCCAGGGCTCCTATCGCGCTCTCGCCGCCACCGCCAACAACTTCGCCCGGGAATCACACATGGATGGACTGGCGCACGCCGCCGGCATGGATCCGCTCGAGTTCCGCCTGAAGAACCTCACCAATCCCCGCATGCGCGCCGTCCTTCAGGCCGCCGCCGGGCGCTTCGGCTGGAGCAACGCCAGGTCCACGCCCACCCGCGGATACGGCATCGCCTGCGGCACCGACAAGGGCGGCTACGTGGCCACCTGCGCCGAAGTCGAGATCGATCCCGCCGCCAGAAAGATTCATATCCGCCGCGTTGTCGAAGCCTGGGAGTCCGGGGCCGTCGTCAATCCCAACGGCATTCGCAATCAGATCGCGGGCGCGATTGTGCAGTCCATTGGCGGAGCGCTTTTCGAAGCGATCCTCTTCTCGAACGGCCGCATTCTTAATCCTCACTTCGCCCAGTACCGCCTTCCGCGCTTCGCCGACGCTCCGCAGATCGACGTCGTCTTGCTCGACCGCAAGGATTTGCCCTCGGCCGGCGCAGGCGAAATCGGCATCATCGGCCTGGCTCCCGCCGTCGGCAACGCCATCTTCGCCGCCACGGGAACGCGCCTCTGCAACATGCCCATGTCGCCCAGCGCCGCCGTACCGGGAGAGCCAGCATCTCCTTTAAAATGTTGATGATGCATCCACTGCATCCGTTAAATTTCCATCGGGGAAAGGTGAAAACAGTCAACAAAATTTCGCGGATGTGATGCTAATCACTTGCATAATCGAATTCCTTGCAGATACTTGAAACTAAGGCGAGGACTTATCGAGCCATGAATTGGAGCAGAAAAGGCGCATTGCTGATGTTGGTTGTCGCGGTCCTGTGGGCCGTAACACCGGCGTTCGCCTGTCTGCTTATGGCGCGACCGGCGCAGCAGCCTGCCTGCTGCCACGGCGTGATGCACCACTGCGACGCGATGGGCGCAAGCATGAGCAGCCCATGTTGCAGCGCTCGCTCGCAGGAGATCGCCGTCGTTCCCGTTCCTCCGTTTGCGCCTGAGCACGCACAGCGGCTGGCGCTGCTGCCGCATCATGGCGCACTGCCAACCGCCGCCAATGCGTCCATTGCCCACGGCAGCAGCTTCGGCCCACCGCCGCCCATCTTCTCTTCAAGCGGCGGCGTCATCCTCCGCATCTAGAACCGCTTTCTTCCGAGACCGCCCACGTCCCGCCGCGTTTGCGCGCGCGTCTATGCGCCGTTGTGGCACTTAACCGGGCCGTGGTAACTGGCACTTTTCGCTGGAGGAAGCGATGAAAGTCTTCATTTCCGCATTTCTTGTTTGTTCGCTGGCCGTTTTGCCAGACTCTCTCTCGCGCGCACAAACACCTGTCGGAGTCGACAGCCTGACGAGCTTTGCCGCCTGGTTTCAGGATCGTCCCACGCCACCGGCTTCCGGCCCCGCTCTGACGCTGGAGGCCGCCGAGCGCATCGCGCTGGCGGAGAATCCCGAGATCGCCGTGGCCGCCCGGCGCGTGGCCGTAGCCCAGGCGCACATCCCTGTCGCCGGCGCGCTCGATGATCCCTGGGTCATGTATCGCGGCTGGAGCGTACCACTCTCGCAGCCCTGGAACTATAACGAAGCCCAGAACATGTTCAGCATCAGTCAGACCTTTCCCGGCCGCGGCAAGCGCGCGCTGCGCACCAGCATCGCTGGGTCCGATGTGGATGTCGCGAAGGCTCAGCTTGCCCAGACGCGCCTTGACGTCGAGGTGCGCGTTCACAAAGCCTTTGATGATCTGCTGCTTGCCGACGAGGAGCTGCGCATTCACGATCAGCACGTCGGCATTGCTCGCCAGGCTATCGCGGCGGCGCAAATCAAGTACTCGGTCGGCAAGGTACCGCAGCAGGACATCCTCAAGGCGCAGGTCGCGCTCACGGCGCTGGCCGAGCACATGATCCGCTTCGACCGCGATGCCGATGTGGCGCGCGCACGCCTCAATACGCTGCTGGGCCGCGATCCCGCGGCGCCACTCCGTGTTCAGGGCAGGTTCGCTGTTGTGGCCCCGCTGCCATCAGAGCAATCTCTTGAGGCCCTCGCGCTTCAGTTCCGCCCCGATCTGATGGCAGCCCGCCGCGCAGCCGAGCGCAGCCACAAGGAGCAGGCTCTCGCCAGGAAAGCCTACATCCCCGACTTCACCGTCTCGGGCGGCTACATGCTCATGCCGCCCAGCTCCGACATGCGCAATAACTACATGGTCGAGGGCTCCATGAATCTGCCCTGGCTCAACCACCGCAAGCACGACGCCGAGATTGCCGAAGCCACGGCGCGCGCTACCGAGCAGGATGCCGAGCTCGCCGATCTGCGCAACGCCGCCTTCGGCCAGATTCAGGACGCCCTGGTCGAAGCTAAGTCCGCGCAGCGCTTCGCGACCCTCTATCAGGACCAGCTCCGCCCGCAGGCCGAAGCCACGCTCCAGGCCAGCGTCATCGCCTACGAAAACGACCAGACCAGCCTTCTTGATCTTCTCGACAGCCAGATGGAAGTGATCACCGTGGATGTCGACTGGGTTCAGGCCATCGCCGACTACGACACGCGCCTCGCCGATCTCGAACTCGCCGCCGGCGCTCCTCTTGAATCATCCAAGCATCCCGCGCCGGAGGTGAAACCATGAAGACGCGCACGTATCAGTTTGCCCTTGCCGCAGCCGTCGCCGCCTGCCTTCTGCTCGCCGCCGCGCTCGCGTATGTGCTGCTACGCCGTACTCAGCCGGCCCCGGCGGTTGCCGCTGAAAATCCGGTCGTCGCGGCCGGGCCCACAGTGGCTTCACAGCCTGCTCCACTCGCGGCCGCCGCGCCCTCAGCGGGCGCGCCCGCGCTGGCTCCCGTACAGTTGTCTCCCCAGCGCATGCAGGAGATCGGCGTCACCACAGCCGTAGCGCAGTTCAAAGTCCTTGATGACGACCTGCGCGTTCCCGGCAATGTGGATATTGACGAGGAGAAGCTCGCCTATGTGCAAACCCGCTTCCCCGGCTGGATTCAGGATGTCTTCGTCAATGCCACTTATCAGTACGTGCGTAAGGGCCAGCAATTATTCACGGTCTACAGTCCCGACCTCGTGAGCAGCGAGCAGGAGTATCTGCTCGCCAGACAGAACCAGAAGAGCTTCACGCAAAGCGCTTCGGGCCAAGCTTCGCAAAGCCAGGGTCCGGCGGGAATGGATATGCACGGCATGGCCGCCGAAGAGGGCGGCTGGCTCGTGCAGGCCGCCGAGGAACGCCTCCGCCAGTTCGGTGTCCCCGAGCAGGCCATCGCGAATCTGGAAAAAGCCGGGAAGGTGCAGCGCAACATCACCATCGACTCGCCTGCCAGCGGTTACATCACCGAGCGCAACGCGCTGCCCAACGCCTACGTGCAGCCGCAAACCAAGCTCTACACCATCGCCGATCTCTCCACTATCTGGGTCTATGCTGACGTCTTCCAGACCGACGTGGGCCGCCTCCGTCCCGGCGACCCCGCCCAGGTCACCGTCGATGCTTATCCCGGCCGGCGCTTCTATGGCCACATCGATCAGATCCTGCCCCAGGTCGATCCCGTTACGCGCACCGTGCGCGTCCGCCTCGTCTTCCGCAATTCCGGCGTGGTCCTCAAGCCCGGCATGTACGTCAACGTCGACATCCACATCCCACTGGGCCGTCAACTCGTCATCCCCGCATCGGCCGTGCTGGCCTCGGGCACGCAGTCCATCGCCTTTGTGGATCACGGCCACGGCAATCTGGAGCCGCGCGTCATCCAGACCGGTCCGCAGGTTAATGATTCCGTCGTCGTCCTCAGCGGCCTGAAAGCCGGCGAGGATGTCGTCAGCTCCGCCAACTTCCTCGTTGACTCCGAAGCCCAGCTCCAGGCCGCCATGGCCGCGTTTTCGCCTCTGCCGCAGCCGCCCGCCGCGGGCGCAACCGCAGCCGCACCCGCCGTTCAGGCACAGGTGGACTTCAGCACGCAGCCCTCACCGCCGAACAAGGGCGCCAACACCGTTCAGGTCAAGCTCACAGGGGCAAACGGTCAGCCGGTCGCGGGCGCGCAGGTTGCCGTCACCTTCTTCATGCCCGCCATGCCGGCCATGGGCATGGCAGCCATGCGTGCCGTTGCTACGCTCGCCGACAAAGGCAATGGCATCTACTCCGGCCCGCTACAACTCGGTTCGGGCGGCACCTGGCAGGTGACCATCACGGCGCAGCGCAACGGCCAAACCGTAGCCACCAAACAACTCAGCGTGGACGCCACAGGAGGCATGTGATGATCTCCAAGATTATTGCCTGGTGCGAGCACAATCCCTTCCTCGTCATCACCGGATCGATTCTTCTGGTCGTCGCCGGCATCTGGTCCCTGCGCCACGTCCCGCTCGACGCGCTTCCTGACATCAGCGATGTGCAGGTGATCATCCACACGCCCTGGCCCGGCGAGCCACCCAATGTCATCGAGGACCAGGTCACCTACCCCATCGTCACGGCCCTGCTTTCGGCACCCGGCGTGAAAAACGTGCGCGCCCAAACCATGTTCGGCGACTCCTATGTCTTCGTCATCTTCGAAGACGGCACCGACCTTTACTGGGCGCGCTCGCGTGTCATCGAATACCTGCAACAGATCGCCGGCAAGCTGCCCGCCGATGTCCACCCCGCCATCGGCCCGGACGCCACCGGCGCCGGCTGGGTATATGAGTACGCCATCGTCGACCGCACCCACACCCGCAGCCTCGCCGATCTGCGCGCGCTTCAGGACTGGTTCCTGCGCTATCAGCTTGAGACCGTGCCTGGCGTTGCCGAAGTGGCCAGCATCGGCGGCTTCGTGCGCCAGTATCAGGTGAACCTCGACCCCAACAAGCTCTTCTCGTACGGCATCTCTGCCTCCACCGTCATCGATCGCGTCCGCCAAAGCACCAACGAAGTGGGCGGCGATGTCCTCGATATGAGCGGCGCCGAATACATGGTCCGCGGCCTCGGCTATCTCAAGTCGCTCTCTGACCTCGAAAACGTACCTGTCGCCACCAGAAACGGGGTTCCCGTGCTCATCAAGGATCTCGGCGCCGTCTCCTTCGGCCCCGATGTGCGCCGTGGTGCGGCCGACTGGCAGGGCGAAGGCGAAACCGTGGGCGGCATCGTCGTGATGCGTTACGGCATGAATGCCCTCGACGTCATCAACGGCGTCAAGGCCAAACTCAAGGAGATCGCGCCTTCGCTTCCGCCCGGCGTCGAGATCGTCACCGGCTATGACCGCTCCTGGCTCATCGACCAGTCCATCCACACTCTCAAGCGCGACCTCATCGCTGAAGCCATCATCGTCAGTTTCGTCAGCATCGTCTTTCTCTTCCACTTCCGCTCGGCGCTCGTCCCCATCCTCACTGTGCCCATAGCCGTGCTGGCCGCGTTCATCCCCATGTATTACCTGCACATCAGCTCGAACATCATGTCGCTCGGCGGCCTGGCTCTGGCCATCGGCGTACTCATTGACGCCGCCATCGTCATGGTCGAGAACGGCTACCGCCAGCTCGCCGAGCGCGACAAAGAACCCGGCGAAGCTGAGCGGCGCAAGATCCTCGTCGGCGCCGCGCAGCAGGTCGGGCCGGCGCTCTTCTTCTCGCTCATCATCATCGTCGTCTCGTTTCTGCCGGTCTTTCTGCTGGAGGCGCAGGAGGGTCGCATGTTCCGTCCGCTGGCCTGGACCAAGACGCTGGCCCTCATCTTCTCGTCGCTGCTCTCCATTACGCTGGTGCCCGCACTCATGCCGATTTTTCTCCGCGGCAAACTGCGCCCTGAATCCCGCAATCCCGTCACCCGCATCACCCAGGCCCTCTACCTTCCCGTGCTGCGCTGGAGCCTGCGCCACTGGAAGCTGGTGGTCGCGCTCAACGTCCTCTTTCTGGCCGTCACCATTCCGCTCTACTTCCGCCTCGGCAGCCAGTTCATGCCCGCGCTCTATGAGGGCTCCGCTCTCTACATGCCCAGCGCGCTGCCCGGCATCTCCATCACGCAGGCCGTCTCGCTCATGCAGGAGCAGGACCGCATCATCCGCACCTTCCCTGAAGTTTCAACTGTCTTCGGCACCGTCGGCCGCTCTGACTCGGCTACCGACAACGCGCCGCTCGATATGTTCGACACCACCATCATGCTCAAGCCGCGCAGCCAGTGGCGCCCCGGCATGACCTATGAAAAGCTCATCGCGCAGATGGACGAAAAGCTTCAGTTTCCCGGGCTTACCAACACCTGGACGATGCCCGTCCGCAACCGCCTCGACATGGAAATGACCGGCATCAAGACTCCCGTCGGCATCAAGATTCAGGGCCCCGACCTCGCGCGCATCGAAGAGATCGGCGCGCAGATGCAGCAGATTCTCTCCGCCATGCCACAGGCCAATTCCGTGTATGCGGAGCGCGTCTCGCAGGGCTTTTATCTCAACGTGGACGTGAACCGGCCCGAGGCCGCGCGTTACGGCCTTACCGTCGCCGACGTGCAGCGCGTCATCACCTCTGAGATCGGCGGAGCCAACATCGCCGAAAACATCGAAGGCCGCAACCGCTTCCCCATTGCCGTGCGCTATCAGCGCAGCTTCCGCGATCACCCCGAAGCCTTGTCGCAGGCTCTCATCCCGACGCCGTCAGGCGAGCAAATTCCCATCGGCGAGGTGGCCCGCATCTTCTTCTCGCGCGGCCCCGCCATGATCCGCGACGAAGACGGCGCACTCACCGGCTACGTCTATCTCGACCTCAAAACCAACGATTACGGCGGCTTTGTGAGTCAGGCGGAAAGACTCATGCATCAGAAGCTCGCGCTACCCACCGGTTACACCTGGCATTGGGCCGGCGAGTACGAGTTCGAGGTCCACGCCAAAGAACGTCTCAAGATCATCCTGCCCGTTGTCTTTTTTGTCATCTTCCTGCTGCTCTATCTCGTCTTCAAATCCGCCACTGAGGCCGCGGTGCTCATCTTTCCCACGCTTTACGCCATGTCCGGCGGCCTGTTGCTGCAGTGGCTGCTCGGCTACAACTTCAGCGTCGCCGTCTGGGTCGGCTATATCGCGCTCTTTGGCATTGCTGTTGAAACGGGCGTGGTCATGGTCGTGTATCTCCAGGAGGCCTTCGAGCGCCATCTCGCCCAGGACACGCCTATGACGGAAGCCGTTCTGGAGCAGGCCGTCATTGAAGGTGCGGTGCAGCGCCTGCGTCCCAAGCTGATGACCGTGACCGCCGTCATCCTCAGCCTTGCGCCCATCCTTTGGGAGACCGGCATCGGCTCCGACGTGATGAAGCCCATCGCCGCACCCATCGTTGGCGGCATGATCACCTCCACCATTCACGTGCTGATTCTGGTTCCCGTCTTCTTCCTGCTCATGCACCGCCGCGCGCTGCGTCGCGGTCGTTTCGCCCGCGCGCCTGAGGTGGAGAATGTCTCAAGTTAACGCAGAAAGAATCGTGCGCTGTAAAGAAAGCCCAGCCGGTCACGCACCCAAACTCGTAATGGTGTTGTCATCTTGAGCGGAGGTCGCCGCGGCGACCGGAGTCGAAAGATCTGCGGTCGCCCTTCGCCTCGACCGGAACCTAACTCGAAACGCGAGTTATATCCTGGGCAAACTTCGGTATTGGCGGTAACCACCCCCATAATTTAGAGAACCGTGATCTGTGGTGCGATGACGGAGTAAATACGATGTCTGCCGAATGAGGGGGCCGACAGGACTTTACCTCGGATACCAGCCATTCAAACGTTCGATATCACTACTAAGATTAAAAAAATGATATTGGATTTCGTAATCGTCAGGGGGATGAAACAGCCCAGAATCCGGGTGAAGGGAGATTTCTTCTAAACCGGAGATTCTTTCTTGGCCTTTTGGATCTCCTTCGATGATCTTGACCACGACCCTCAGTTCCTCTGATTTCCAGACCTCGTAGATTCTGGTCTTTGGCATCTTGTTCCCTGAGTAAGTACTGGGAAAAACAAACGTCGTCCTCACGCCGGTTGCGCGAACCCCATCAATATCCTTTTCCCCCAAGTTCTCGGTTGTCACACCCGCCGCAGAGCCATTGGGAGGGGATGTGCTTGTCGGAGGAATGACAGAAGTCAGGCTTTCAATCGTCTCAGCTTGGCTCTCAGACATCCGCGTCACCACGGCACCGTGCGCGCCAATCTCACCCTCCGTCCAGCCTGTGGCTAATTTTGTGCTCGGATCAAAAACAACGATGCTCCAGGAAGGACATGGCGGCGGAAACAGGAGTTCGAGTCTATTACACTCCGGTGAATACCCGCCAACGATCTGAATCCGGATACGACCATCCGCGGCACGTCCGACATCAAAGGGATAGATCTCATTTCGGATGAATTCCTTTCTTCCGTCCGGTAAGCTCCTGACTATGTGCGAGTACCTTTTTGCAGAGAAGGGCTTCCCCGTGATTACCTTGGGGCCTACATTTTCGAGCGAGGTCGCTGGCATGCCTCGTTGAACAGCTTGGCCGACTAATAGACTGAATGGTGTCGTGAGCGACGAACCTAAGACCGCCAATGCGAAAATTCTCTTGCTTGGAATCTGCATTTCAATGCTACCTGAGCCACCGAACCCTGCTATCCGCCATGTCAGAACGAGTCGCAATATGACCGCGGCTGAATAGTTGCGCCACTCGTGTAGGACTGGGACGCATCAGCCTCCTAGTTCGCAGTTGGCATCTCGACGTGGTCGATCACAATAGTGTCGAGAGGCCCCTTGGTCGGCTTCAATTCCAAACCGAGTTGTTCTTTGAGCGCAGTGAAGATGGAGGGCAATGATAAATCCGGCGATGCTGAAGCTGAAGCCGACGGAATTTCCCGCCTCCAGTACAGCTCAATTGTATAAAGACCAGTAAGACCCGTCTTGTCTAACACGGTGCGGCCGATAACGGGAAAATGCGTCAGTGTATCCGCCAGATTCTTTGTGGAACATCCCCGGAGCTCTATTCCACCCGCACGCGAAGTCTGAGCGATAGAGCAGACAGGCTTGCCGGTGAGTCCGCTAAGGTGAATCTCCTCTGGCTTCGATTCCGTAAGCTTCGGCCCCTTCTTGGCAACCACCAGTTCGTAGATAGGGAGATCTTTGGTCTCATGGTGGACGACAAGCTTGAAGCGATCGGCAAGGAGCTTCTGCAACATGGCCCGGCGCTGCTCGATGGTTGGGTTAGGGAATTCCGAGACGTCAAACTTAGCCTCTATGTCGAACCGCCGTTCATTGAGCCAAGCCGGGCCACCTGACCAAAGTCGATCGTCATAGACGGCGTAGGCTTCGCGGATCGCATATTGAAGTGTCACATCAGTCGCATCGATGCCATCGGGAGAAAATCGCAATCGCCAGCCCGGATTGGGGTTCATGTTCTGCCTGATGCTGGCGACCTCAAAGCTGGGAGACTTGGCGGGTGCCGTCGTCTGTGCGGCAGCAGTCAGAGTTGCTACAGCAAAACCTGTGCCTACGATGAGCAGTATCCCCCGCGCACGTTGAAAGTTCATTGCTTCAAGCCCTCTACAGCGTAAACCTCACTGATGGAAATGACGTCCCTGTCCTTATTTCGCTCGACTTTTCGCTTATTTTTCCACATCGGCGCCAATGCGGAGATTACCCCAATAACGGAACAGCGACGAGATAATTCCCGAGGAGCAGCCGCAGATCCTTCCTCGCTCCGCTCGTCAGGATGACAATACCGAGTGAGAGGGCGGCGCTCGATAGCCCCGGGCAGCCCATTCCGCCCCACGCATCCGCTGTCAGGGATAGGCGCCATGAACCAACAACCTCCTGCGCAGACTTCCAGAGCCATTCAAAGCCTGAGGAGACGCCGCCCCTCACGCGCAGTCACCTATCCAAACCGAATTGACAATCCCGCCGACCGTAGTTTCGAATACAGGCGAAGCTCAAGACGACTCTGCGAAGAGAAGGTGAATCATGCGGCTGCCGCTTTTCACCGGGAGCCAAACCTGTGCATCGAACGCAAGGAGAGATACGCGTGAAAGTTCATTTCAAGATCGCCGCTTTGGGATTGCTTTTGCCGCTGGCCGCGGTCACGCTTGCCGCGCAGCAGGATTACTTCAGCAACTGGCCCGCCGGCCGCGCTCCGCAGGAGATAGGCAAGCTTGTCGCCGAGCACTTCGTTACCAGCCCGCACCAGGGCAACGGCACCATCTTTTACGGCGAAGTAGGCACATGGTACGGCGCGCTCACCTTCGCGCAACTGACCCACGACGATGCCCTGCGCGATGAACTCATCAAGAAATTCCAGCCCCTCATGCCGGGCGGCGCTGAAGCCGATCGGATTCCCCGGCGCGATCACGTCGACGACTCCATCTTCGGCACTGTCCCCCTCGAGATCTATATCCTGACCAAAGACAAGAAGTATCTCGACTTCGGACTCTCCTTCGCCGACCGCCAATGGGAAAACCCGCTTCCTGACGGCCTGTCGCACGAAACGCGCTTCTGGATCGACGATATGTATATGCTCACGATCCTCCAGTTGCAGGCCTACCGCGCCACCGGCGACAAGAAGTACCTCGACCGCGACGCCAACGAGATGGTCGCCTACTTGAGAAAGCTACAGCAGCCAAGCGGCCTCTTCTACCACGCACCGGATGTGCCCTTCTACTGGGGACGCGGCAACGGCTGGGTGGCAGCGGGCATGACCGAGATGCTGCTCACCCTGCCCAAGGACCATCCGCAGCGCGCCGAGATTCTCGCCGCATATCAAAAGATGATGGCGGCCCTCCTCAAATATCAGGCTCAGGACGGAATGTGGCGGCAGCTCATCGACCACCCCGAGGCATGGGAAGAAAGCTCCGGCTCCGGCATGTTTACCTTTGCCTTGATCAGCGGCGTCAGGAATGGCTGGCTCGACGCGGCCACCTACGGCCCCGCCGCGCGTAAGGCATGGATAGCCCTCACCGGCTTCATTGACCAGAACGCGAACGTGACCAACATTTGCGCCGGCACCAACAAGAAAGACGACCTGGAATATTACCTGGAGCGCCCGCGCAGAACCGGAGACTTCCACGGCCAGGAAACGATCCTGTGGGCCGCCTCTGCGCTGCTGCGATAAGGCGACTGCGATTGGGCGCTCCCGCTCGCAGGAACATGCTGCGCCGGGTGCCCCCGGGTCTCGCGTTCGAGGCCTGGGTAATCAGGTGCCCCACCCTCGCCGTCCGCCACGACGGATTCTAGCGGCCGGGGTGGGCCCGAGCTAGAAGCAGAAATCGCGCTGTAGCCCCTCAGTCCAGCCGCGTCAGATACGCCTCGCCTTGGCTCGGCCTCAAATGACGAGCCAGGTATTCCGCCATGGCGCGGTCGCCGTCGTGCGGCCGGATGCGCACCCAATAGTGGCGCTCGGAGGGGAACTCGATGACGCTGGCGCGCGGGTACTTGCGAATAAGCCTTCGTTTGAGACGCGATGCTACCGCATAGCTCGTGAATGGGCCGATCTGCACGCACCAGTGGCCGCCGCTCTCGATGGGCTTGGGTGTCTCGTAAACATCCAGCCGTACGCGCGCGATGCCTGGCCGGTAAATGCCCGTGGCGATTGCGGCTGCCCGTGAGAGATCCACGATCCTGCCTTCCACAAAAGGACCACGGTCGGTCACGCGCATCACACCCGACTGCCCCGTCTTGAGATTCGTCACCTTGATGAGCGATCCCATGGGCAAGGTGCGGTTCGCGGCCGTCATCGTTTCGCCATCGAAGACCTTGCCATTGGCCGCCCTGCGGCCCTTGTAGGGTGCTTCATACCAACTGGCCAGGCCGACCCGCGTCTCGATCGGCCGGTGCGTCTCCACGTACTCCAGGTCCTCGGCGTTCGCCCCGATCGGCGACGACGGCGTACTGGAAACTTCGGGCGATGGTTGCCGCGGTTGCGGCGGTGGCGTGTAAACCGGCGGTGGCGTGGGATAGACCGGGGGCGGCAACGACTGTGGCGCAGGCTGCGCCATCTGTTGATGATGCCTGCAGCCGGTAACCACCAGCAGCACCAACGCCAAACCAGCCAGCCCTGCCCAACGTCCTGCTTTGGCTCGCTGTCGTATCCCTGAATTCAACAATTAGGCCCCTTGAACGGACCGGAGGGTTGCTCCATCCGGTCGGCAAGTCTGCGCAGCGTATCGGCAATCGTGCGCATCGCGGCTATGGACTCTTTTCGAACCTCCGGTACCACTGCATCATTCACATAGGCAATGGCATGGCGCAGTTCCCATTCGATCAATTCCACAGCCTCTTCAATGCGGTGTCCAACTCCGGCCGCACTACGATCGGGGGCGGAATATGTGCTCATGATTCGAAACCTTATTAACGATAACCAAGGCTGGCGAGTCTTTCCTTAGTCTGGCGGCTCCACCGCGACGAGTCAATGCCGCACTCGCCAGAGGTATCGCAAAGATTACTACAGGAAGGGATCCACTATTTATTTTCTTTTTCAAGCTAGTTAGATTCCTATTTACTGAAGAATTGTTGCCCATTGGCCAGTAACTTTTTCCGCCAGAGATGCGTCTGACTTTCAGGGTGGAGGATGATGGCTGCGCCCCCACTCCGAGTGGGTAGAGTGGTTTCGCCACGGATCGTTGCCGAAATAGAGACTTTGCGGCGCGACGCCGATCCAGCGAGGAGCCGATTGCTTTTGGAAAGCGGTTCATGCCATTCCAACACAAGCAGATACGCCGCCGGCGATGCTCTCCGTGTGCAGTCCCGCTCGCGGTGGTCCCGGTTTTTCATGCTCGCCCTGCCCGCCATCGTGATCCTGCTGTCTTGCGGCGTGGCCTGTGCCGGGCAGGCTCCAGACTCCCATCCCGCCTCAGCGCTGCCTCCGGCGCCACAGTCGCAAACCCAACTTCAAGCTGCGCATCCCGCACGCTCCAGGCCTGCAAAGCCCTGCCCGCCTGGCAATACCCACACAGGCAGGACTGCCGCGCCTGCGCCAGCCACAGCATTGCGCTCCGGCTCGCAGCCGGTCAAACAGACAACTCCCTGCCCCTCTCATCTCCCCATCGTCAACTGGTATGCCCGCTTTCTCGACGGGCCGCACGTGAAGCCCCTGACGCCCAAAGAGAAAGCATGGCTGGCCACGCGCAACCTGGGAGATCCCTTTAATGCCATCACCATACTGGGCCAATCCGGCATCGCCGTGGCCTCGGATCCAAGTTCCCCCTATGGCCCCGGCATGCCTGGCTTCGGGCGCAACGTTGGCGTCAGCTACGCCGAGGACGCGACCGGCGAGTTCTTCGGCACTTTCCTCATCCCTTCCATCGCTCGACAGGACCCGCACTACCACCGCATGCCTGACGCTTCCATCAAGCGCAGAATCGCGCACGCCATCTTTCAGGTTGCATGGACCCAGGGCGACAACGGTAAGCAAATGGTGAACTACGCCGACCTGGTGGGATTCGCCATCGACGATGAGATCGCCAATCTCTACGTCCCCGGCGAACAGACCAACCTGCCCAGCACGGCAGCGCGCTACGCCACCGGTCTGGCCACCGCGCCCATTGACAACTTCGTCACCGAGTTCCTTCCCGATATCGCCCGCCACATCCACATGCGCATCGTTCTGGTCCAGCGCATCATCAACCAAGTTGCCACGACCAACAATAATGCCACCACCGACTAGCGGGCGACCTTCCTGTGCGCCTGCGATAACGTCCTCTTCACGCCCCCACCGCTACACTAGGGGTATGGCCGTAAAACGCAAGATTATCGAGCACTATGAGATCCTCCGCCGCCTCGGCGCCGGGGGCAGCGGTGTGGTCTACCTTGCGAACGACCTGCTTTTGCAGCGTCCGGCTGTGCTCAAGATTCTGCGTACCGGCCCGCTCGTCACGGCCGAGGAGACGCGGTCCACCATGCTGCGCGAAGCCCGCCTCGCCTCTGCCATCGAGCATCCCAATGTCTGCGCCATCTACGAAGTGGGCGAGAGTGGCGATGAGGCCTACATCGCCATGCAATACGTGCCCGGCCAGTCGCTCGACCAGTTGATCGCGCGCGGCCCGGCAAGCCTGCAACTGGTGCTCTCGGTCGGCATTCAGATCGCCGATGGCCTGCAGGCCGCGCACGCCCTTGGCATCTTTCACCGCGACCTCAAGCCGCAGAACGTCATGCTCAGTGACGGCGGCCTGGTCAAAATCCTCGACTTCGGCCTTGCCCGCCGCCTCGAAGCCGAAGACGCCATCGTCGAACCAGCCGTGCCCGCGCAGCCCCGGGAAGCCCCCCAGTCTGCCGCCTTCACCGCCCGCGGCGGCACCATCCGCTACATGGCCCCCGAGCAGTTCGTCACCGGCCATTCGAGCGTGCAGTCCGACGTGTGGGCACTTGGTATCATCCTCTTTGAGCTGGCCAGCGGCCGCCATCCCTTTGCCGGCCCTGACGCCGAAGACTTCCAGACCATTCGCGCCATCCAGTATTCCGACGCCGCCGACCTCGGCGCGATCGTTCCCGGCATCTCGCCCGAGTTGAAAAGCGTCATCGCCGGCTGCCTCGAAAAGAATCCCGCCGTCCGCTACGCCTCTGCCGCGGAGGTGCGCGAAGCGTTGCGGACCATCATGAAGGCCCAGCAAATCGAAATCGGAATGATTCCCGGCGCACCGGCCCCGAGTCTCGCCGCCGCCGGACGCGAGGCCGAAAAGCGCGCCACCGGCTTCCTCTCCATGCTCGCCGAGCGCTTTCGCGAATCGGCCGCCGAGCGCGCGCCGCAAAACTCGCTCGTCGTCCTGCCCTTCACCAATCTCGGCGCATCGGCCGTGGCTCCGCTCTACGGCTTCGCCCTGGCCGACGCCATCGCCGCGCGCCTGGCGCGCATTCCCGGCCTGGTTGTCCGTCCCTCCAGCGCGCTCATGCCGCTGCCCATCGCGCAGATGGACCCGCTCGCCGTCGGCCAAAAACTGCTTGTCTCGTTTGTGCTTGCGGGCAACTTTCTGCGCTCCGATGGCGGCTTCGACCTCAACTGGCAGCTCCTCGACGTCGCCGCGCAAAGCGTGCGCTCCGGCGGAGCCATCAGCGTGCCATCGCTCGACCTCATCGCCGTCCAAACCGAAATCTCCAATGAAGTCTTCGCCGCTCTGCACGGCCTCAGCCCCGCTGAAGTTCGCCGCGGCGCGGATTCCGCCCAGCCCGCGCACTCCGCCGGCCGCCTCATCACCACGCCGCGTCCCCCATCGCGCACCTCCCCGCGACCCAGCCACAGCGATCCGTCGCTGCCCGGCCCGGTCAGCGAAAAGTATCTGCAGGCCCGCGCCCTGCTCACCTCGTTCATGGTGCGCACCGGCGCTCGCGCCGATCTCGACCGCGCGCACACGCTGCTCTCCACGGTCACCGAGGCCGATCCTGCCTTTGCCGCCGGCTGGAGCGGCCTCGGCATCGCTGAATTGCAATACGCGCGCCACGGCTTCGGAGGCCAGATTCACGTCATGCGCGCCCGCCGCGCCTTTGACGAAGCGCTCAAGCTCGACCCCGCCTCCATTGAGGCCAACCTCTACCGCATCTACATGCTGCTCTCGCGCGGCGAAAAGGAGTCGGCGCGCCACGGCATCGCCGACCTGCTCGCCACCGCCGGCAACGACTGGAACGTGCGCGTGGTGGCGGGCATCGCCCTGCGCTGCGACGGCATGTACGACGAGGCACTCGCCCAGTTTGACCGCGCCCTCAAGCTCAACCCCGGCAACGCCGCCATCCTCTACAACCACCGCGCCCGCGTCTACCACTACCGCAACCAGATCGACCTGGCCGGCAACGAGCTTGAGAAAGGCCTGGCCCTAGAGCCGCGCCATCCGCTGCTGCGCACCTCCGCCGGCTACCAGCAGATGCGCCTCGGCAACCTCGCCGAGGCCATCGCAATCCTCGAAGGCGTCATCCGCGACGAGCCTTCGCTGCGTATCGCCGTACCCACGCTCGCCCTCTGCTACGTGCAATCCGGCGACCGCGACCGCGCCGCCGCATTGCTCAGCGACGATACCCTGGCCGGCGCCGAAGCCGACGGCGAGATGGCCTACCGCCTCGCCACCTACTTCGCTGTCGAAGGCGACTCCAGCGAAGCCCTGCACTGGCTGCGCCGCGCCATCTACCTCGGCAACGAAAACTATCCCTGGTTCCAGAAAAATCCCGCCTGGAACAACCTCCGCACCAACGCCGACTTCGACCGCATCCTCGACGACTTGAAGAACAGCTACCGCCGCAACCAGAAAACCTGGAAACGCCTGCTGGAACAATTGCCGCCGGAGAGCGAGTAAGCATTCTCTGCCGAATTCTTGGAACGAATCAAGATGGGAATTTTCATGCGGCGGGTGCCCCAGGTCTCGATTCTGAGACCTGGGAGTGACTCGCTGAAGTGCCACCACGTTGGCGGCATGAGAGAACGGCCGAAAGGCAACTACTTTTCCTGCACATTGGAGATCAGATCCGTCTTCGGGTGCACGGGAAGGATCAGTGGAGGTAATGGCTTTTGATTGAAGTCAAAGTCATTCACCAGATCCCCCAGGATGGGAAGATCCTCGCGCACGGTAGGCCGCGGATCAGGCCGGCCATCGGTTTTTGGATTGAGGCGCAACCCTCCAAGAAAATCGTCTTCAACAAACTTCAGATACGCGTCGAAGCTTAAAATCTGGTGGTCGATAAAATGCTGCCGCGCATACGGGGAAATCACCATGCCAGGGACGCGTAACCCATAGCCATTGCCATCGACAACCGGCGGGGGCACATGATCATAGAAGCCGCCCCAGTCATCCCATACCAGGAAGATCGCGCTGTCAGCCCAGTTCGGCCCCTGCATGACTGCATTGATCAGGCTCGTTACGTAGCTCTGCCCTGCGCTCACGCGGCCGGGCGGATGCTCGCTGACCGGTCCCGCGGGAGCAATCCAGGAAACGGAGGGCAACGTGCCGTCGTGAGCCTGCTTATAGAAGTCTTCGAGTGGTTGAATGCGCGACAGCTCACCGTCGTCCTTCACCGTATCGAAGTACGGCAGGGGGTTCCATATCCCGGGTGTGCGAGGCCCCTGCTTACCCGGCGTGCACGGCTTCTCGTCATCGTCCTTGCAGCCGGGCGCGGTCCCCTTCATCACGTAGTATCCCCAGGTCACATGATGCGTATGCAGCAGATACGTCAGGTCAGTCCACGCATAGATCGGATCTCCATGCGGATCGGGCGGGCCGCCATATTTCTGCTCGTGCGGGTGAAAATCCGGCGGGATGCCAGGGGCATTCAATGCATTCGTGCAACTCATCGGGTCGTCATGACGGGTGCAATACGCCGACCAGGCCGACACCTCAAACAGATGCGCCGGAAGGCTCCAGGACGCATCCGGCTCAAACATGTGGTCCTGCAGCACAAACGTGCGGGCATACGCCCAATAGTTGGGGATCTCCCGTTGGTCGTGATAGCCCATCACATCCGGATTTTCTGAGGTCGAACATGCGGGGTTATTATGATCGCCACATCCCTTGAAGGCGCCCTCCGCCCCGATGACGAAACCGTCCATGCGGCCGTTGTCGATTGACTTGCGGCTATCCCGCGCGTAATGCGGACCACCGCCATTCACGTCGTTTTTGTCATGGTACGGGCTTTGACACGTTCCGGCCCTGGGGTCCGGGTTGCACACGGTGAACGCCCCATCCTTGCTCGGAATCCCATCGGCTCCCGGAAAGGTTCCGAAGTAGGAGTCAAAGGAGCGATTCTCCTGCATGATGATGATTACATGCCGAATCTTATGAATTCCCGTATGATCCGCCGAGGACACTTGACCTACAGCACTACTGGCGGCGAAAAGAGCGACCCCCAGACAAAAACACACTCCACCTGCCTTCATCCCGAACGCACCTCCGCTTGTATGGTTTAAGGTATTTCTCCTTCAGATGTAGACCCCGCGATTTCAATTCGAGTTGGTACTTACTTGAAAGAACCGCCGCTTTCATTCCCGGCTTCGGCGTACAGCAAGAGGAGAACAGCTGCAGCTGCTGCCGTGCGCTTTGCCGTTTTTCACTCTAGCACGTGGGGATGACGGCTGGCCTGTGTCACGGCTTTCCAAAACAAGATGAGTCTGAAGGATGGGAAACCCCAACTGACCATCTGTGCAGCGATGGCGCTCCCGCCCAATTGCTCAGATGGACGCCTGCTACGAGCACCCGCCCTTCAGAAATCGTGGTGATGGTCGATCGGCGGGAAGAATCGCAGCGGCACATTGTCATTCGTTGGCGCGGCTTCCTCCGCGACGGGTGGGTTGGCCGTCTCGGTCTGCGCGCGGAGCCTGGCCACGGTCAGCCAGTTGTCCTTGTGGGGCTGATCCGCGAACCACGGTGGCAGCGGCATGGCCAGATACCGGCTCAGCGCTTCGGCATATCCCTCGTAGAGAGCGCGCATCTCCCGCAGTCTTTCGCCGGAGCGCGCGTCGCGGCAAACGCTCAACCCGCTCTGGCAGAGCAGGTCGTACAGTTGCTGGAACCGTTCCGGCGGCAGTCGATCGGGCGCGTTATGAAGCGGCCGCAGCCAGAGAATCTGCGCCAGATCGACCATGGCGTGGCGAGCCATGGCAAAGGTTAGTTGAGCCTGCCGCGCTTCCTGCCCCTGGATGCCGGAGATCATCAGCGCCGAAGCGTCGAGAACGGCGGTGAGAGCGCTCAGCCAGCTCTGATGCGTGTGTTGCGAGCGGAAGTAGCAGAGCAGCGGATAGGAGATATGGCTCTCCAGCAGTTCCGCGGACCAGCGCTCCCACTCAATCAACAACACTGAAAGCGCCTGCTCCGCGCCCTGATGGGAATGGCGCCGCAGCAGTTCCGCCGCAGTCGGCGGCGAGCCGGCCCGCGCATCCAGCAGTGAGATGCTGACTTCGCGCCGCGAGAATGCACTGTAGAGGACGGGGAAATAGCCCATCACCACAGCCAGGAACCCGAGCCCCGTGCCCGACTCCAGAATGATGAGCGCGCGCGCCCATGCAGTCTGCGGCGTTACGTCACCGATGCCCAGAGTGAACAGGGTGGTTCCACTGACATACAGATCCGAGCGGAAACCGGACCGCTGCACCAGGTCCTTGAAAGGACTGCCCATCGCGTAAAAGATCAGCCCAAAACCCAGCGCCATCACAGCCGCCCAGACCACCAGAAGAAGAATCAACGACAGCGGCCCGTAGTAACTGAAGGCAGTCTCGCGCCGGCGGGCACTGCGCATGCGCCGCACCAGGAATACCCATGGATTCCAGGTGACGATATAAAAAATGCGCGTGAGCCGGAAGCGCCCGGACGCGCGCCGTGGGAGGATGATGGTCTGGAAGGCATCAAGAAGCACGACCCATAAGCAAACAACGCCGGCGGCAAGCGCAGCAACCTGCATGGATCCTCCATCCCCCCAAACTCAGTGGACAAAATGCTTCGTCCGTTCGCTGAATTTTATTACAGGCGATCCTCATGCCCACGCTTCTCCCGGCATACCGGCACAGGGGTTGGTCCCGGCGCAGACCACAAACGCCGCACAAATACGCGGCTTTGCCCTCTCAGCAATGCGCTTTCGATGCGCCCGGCTCGCACTTGATCCATGCCAGCGCATGGTACTCGTAGGGCAGATACTCCGGCTCCCAAACGTAATCCAGCAGTTGCTCCCGCAATGGCACATCGTCCATGGGCTCGGCGACTTCCTCGTCAATGGCCTGCTTTCCCACCGCCTCCGCCACCACCAGGCTGATCTTGCGGGCATCGCGGATGGGCGGCAGCAGCGGCGCGTCTTTGCCGCACTCGGCCTCCGACAGGCCGGCCAGCGCCTTGGCCGCGGCCATGATCATGCCGTCGGTAACCAGTTGCGCGCGCGAGACGAGCGCCCCGAGCGCCAACCCCGGAAAGATGTACGAGTTGTTCACCTGCGCAATGGGAATCAATCGGCCGTCCACCTCAACCGGCGCAAAGGGGCTGCCGGTTCCCACCAGCGCGCGGCCCTCGGTCCAGCGCAGCAGATCAGCCGGCCTAGCCTCAGTGAGCGAAGTGGGATTGGAGAGCGGAAAGATGACCGGCCTTTCGGTGCGGCTTGCCATTTCGCGCACAATCTCTTCCGTAAACGCTCCCGCCTGAGCCGACACGCCAACGAGAACCGTCGTCCTGGTATTGCGCACGACGTCGAGCAGCGAGATTGAGTCTGTGCCCGACAGTTTCCACTCCGCCACCTCTTCCCGCTTGCGCATCAGCAGTTCCTGCCCGGGCCGCACGCCCTGGCATCCCTCCACCAGCAAGCCGTAGCGATTGAAGGCATAGATGCGTCTGCGCGCCAGCTCTTCGCTGAGCCCTTCTTCCTTCATGGCGGCGATCAGCAGCTTCGCAATGCCAAGCCCGGCGGCGCCCGCGCCGAAGAGAACGATGGTCTGCTCGGTCAGCGGAATGCACGTGGCCTGAACGGCGGCCAGTAGCGTAGCCGTCGTCACCGCCGCCGTTCCCTGAATGTCGTCGTTGAAGGTGCAGAGCCGGTAGCGATAGCGCTCCAGCAGCCGCGCTGCGTTCACACCGGCAAAATCCTCCCACTGCAACAGGATGTGGGGCCAGCGGCGCTCCACCGCAGAGACAAACTCCTCCACAAAATCGTCGTACTCCTGGCCGCGCACACGGTGGTGTTGCCAGCCGATGTAGATCGGATCCTTGAGCAGCGCCTCATTATCGGTACCCACATCCAGCAGCACCGGCAGGCAGTGCTCCGGCGGAATCCCGCCCAGCGCCGTGTACAGGGCCATTTTGCCGATAGGAATCCCCATGCCGCCGGCCCCCTGATCGCCGAGCCCAAGGATGCGCTCGCCATCGCTCACCACGATGCAGCGGATGTCGTCATAGCGCGGATCGGCCAGGATCTGGTCGATCCGCTCGCGGTTTGGATAGCTGATAAACAGCCCGCGCGAACGACGCCAGATCTCGCTGAACCGCTGGCAGCCCTCGCCCACCGCCGGCGTGTAGACGATCGGCAGCAACTCCTCTGTATGGTGCGCGATCAGCGAGTAAAACAGCGTCTCGTTGGTGTCCTGCAGGTCGCGCATAAAGGAATACTTGGCAAACGCCGTCGTCAGGCTCTCAAAGGCCTTCATGCGGCGACAGCGCTGCTCCTCAAGGGTGCCGATGTGCGGCGGCAGCAAGCCATGCAGCGCAAAGGCGTCGCGCTCTTTTTCCGTAAAAGCCGTGCCCTTATTCAGCCGGGCGTTCAGCAACAGTTGAAAACCGGAAAGCCGGGTATGAATCACGGCTCTATGATTCCTGCTTGCACATTTTGGAGACTCTTCGATCACGTGTGTGTTGTTCACTTGCGTGTCCTCCTCGCTCTCGAGGCTTTTACACCCAACACTTCGCGAGCCCTCCGGGAAGCGCATATCCATCCGGGACAGTCCGTCGGCTCATCTTTATTTGGGCCCGGCCAGGAGCCGGCCTGTTCCCGCAGAAGATGCGCTCTTTATTATGCGATGGGTGGACCTGCGCCGACCTATGAGATTCATCACACGGGTTTTGTTCAATTCCCGGAGGCGGTATGGCCGGAAACGATAGAGAGGAATCTGCGCCCGAAACTGCCGCCGGCACGCCCCTCAATGATCCCGGGGAACCGAGGCAGGGCCTGCCGCGCAGAAGGACAACCTTCGCGGCCCATCAGGTTCGCGTCCGCAATGGCCGCTTCCGCAGCCAGCGTTGCGCACAACGCCTAGCTCTTCGGATCTCCCAGCCACGAAACGCTGAACTGCGCTCCCGCGAAAAGGATCAGCCCCGAGACATAGGCCCAGAACAACAGCCCGACGGAGACAAAGAACGGGCCATACATTGCGCGCAAGTCCAGGTGGGGCAGAACTGCCACAAAGACGAGCCGTGCCGCCAGCCAGACAATCCCGGTTGCAACGGCCGTGCGCAGCACCGGCCGCCACGGAACCTTGCGGTTCGGCAGCAGCCAGTAGATAAAAAAGAAAAACAGGATCGCGGCCACCCCGGTCGAGGCCGACAGCCAAATGTAACTGAGCCCCTTGAAGACAAAGTTGCCGGTGTGGTGAAAGAAGATGAAGGTCAGGATCGCCTGCGCGCCCTCATTCACAAAGATGCTTGCCATGGCCAGCACAACCATCAGCAACGCCAGTCCGAAGGCTACCGTCTGGTTCCACAGATAATTGCGGCTCTTGGCCACGCCCCATGCCTGGTTCAGCGCCACTTCCAGCGGCAGAAAGATCCCCGTGCAGGAGACGAGAATCATCACCAGCGAGAATATCTGCACACCGTGCCGCGGAGCCACTACCGACAGGTTGTAGGTGAGCCATTCCTGGCTTGCCGTCGAAGGCAAATAATAAACGACCATCTGGTCGATCACATCCACCATGGCTTCAGAATGGAAGACCGAGCGGGCCAGCGTATACAACAGCACGGTAAAGGGAATAAACGAGATGATCGCGTTGGCCGCCACACTGAAAGCGAAGGTGTGCACCTCGCTGTCGAGCAGGTAGGAGACGAGCGCCTTGCCGTCCCGACGCCAGCGATACCACTTGGAAATTGAGGCCGGTTCGGCCGCCTCCACCGTGCCACCGGCCTCGATCTTCGTTTCCTTGGGCACGACGGAATTGAAACCTTCAGCCACCTTGCTGCTCCTCGCTGGCAAACTCCGAAGCGCGCTCCGATTGGACACAGCAAAAAACGCGCCCGCCGGTCCCACGTATCTTCAGCGATTGCATCTATTTCAGGATAGCCCTATGCGCCCACCCCTTGTTGCACGAGCAAAATCCGAACCCACCCTCGTACAAACAGGACTCAGTTATCTCCACGGCCCGACTCTGGATTTCCGAGTTTCTCAAGCGCCCACCTCGTCGCCGCGCGCAGCCCCTGGTCCGCAGCCTCGGCCCACGCCCTGAGCCAGGGCGCAAAGCGCGCCTCTCCACTGTTTCCCATGGCAACGGACACGTTCCGCCGCATACCCAAAAAACCTGCTCGCCGCACCGGCGAGCCGTTGAACTGCCGTTCAAACTCCGCCTCATCCATCCCGGCCAGCCAATCCAGCGCCGGGTTCACCAGTTCCTGCCGCGTGTGCAGTTCGGAGTCCGCCGCCACCGGCGACTTCCGATTCCATGGGCACACATCCTGGCAGATGTCGCAGCCAAAGACCTGCCGTCCCATCCCCTCCATCAGCTCCGGCGCAATCGGCCCCTTGTACTCGATGGTCAGGTAGCCGATGCAACGTGTCGCGTCCATCTGGTAAGGCGCAATCAGCGCCTGCGTCGGGCAGGCATCCAAGCAGCGGCGGCAGCTTCCGCAGCGATCCGGCAGCGGCGCCGGAATCCTACCTTCTCTTTCTTCTTGGACTGGCAAAGACGTCAGCAGGACAGCCAGAAACCCATACGACCCCAGTTTGGGATGGATCAGGCAGGTATTCTTGCCTGTCCAGCCCAGCCCCGCCGCCGCGGCCAGCGAGCGCTCCACCACCGGCCCGGTATCGACGAAGCCCCGCGCCTCAAAGTTGCCAAAACGGGCGTGCAGGCTTGCTTCCACCGCGTTTACGCGCTTCCGCAGCACCTTGTGATAGTCACTCGGCCGCTCAGTACCGTCCCGCTCCGTCCGGCTCGACCATGCGTAGCGGGCGATCCATCCCGTAGCACCGGGGGCCGGCTCGGTAGAACGAGGTTGCGCTGAGTGGTAGCTGGCAAAGCACACGATCGCCGAGCGCGCCCACGGAAACGGCACTTCCACCCGCTCGCGCAACAGCCGCCCGTCCTCGGTGACCCGCTCCAGGTAGCGCATGGTTCCGGCACGTCCGCCACGGATCCACCCCGCAAACCGCGCCGCATCCCGCGCCGCGTTGGCGTAGGGAAGCGCTACCAGGCCCGCTTCAGTAAAACCGGCCTCGATGGCCAGCGGCCGCACGCTATCCAGATCCAGCCGGGGGAGAAGATGAACCGCGGAATAGGGCAGATCGTGGGCCATAAGAGCGCTAGTGTACCAACTCGTACATTTGCTTAAGGAGCTTGCGGACGAGGCGAATCGAGAAAAATCGTGCTCCATTCCACCGAAAACTCGCGGCGCGGCGCTGTCTCCCGGAATTCAGGATAAACTTTCTTTCAGAATCAGCCGAGCGGATACAAAATGACTTGTGCGCGAGCCGGGACGTTACCCGGCCGGAGGCCGTGGGATGCGCCAACAACGGGCAATCGTCAGTTGGATCCGCGAATGGAGGCAAGTCTCGCCATGACCGCACTGGAAGATTACGGCACTGGCCTCTCTACGGGCCTGGAACAAACCGTCTCTGAAAGCATCCAAACCGGCTTCCATGAGGCAGACCTGACGATCTTTCCGGAAGAGCGGGAGATATTGCGGAAACTGGCCGAGAGAGTCGCGACGCTGGCTGCCCTGCCGGAGATGCGCGAGAAGCGGGAGTTGTGGCGCAGGCATAACCGGCTCGAGAAGACGCGGCCCGTCATCTTTTGCGACCCCGAGAACGGCTGGAACGAAATCATCACCGAGCGGCAGATGCGCTGCAGAACAAAGATCGCGCGCCGCTGGGAGATGAACCTGCGCAAGGAAATCTTCTGGGGCGAGTTGATGGGAGACGACCGGCCGGTGGAGGCTTGCTTTAATGTGCCGTACACCTGCTCGGCTGATTGCTGGGGCGTGGAAATCAAATATCACAAGCCTGAGCAACTGGGCTCTTATGTATGGGAGAGCCCCGTCAGAAACTACTCCACCGACCTCGGCCGCATCCATCCGCTGACCTTTGAGATCGATTGGGCAGTGTCGAAGGCATGCTACGAACTGGCCTCTGAGATTTTTAGAGGAATCCTGACAGTTCGCCAAAAAGGGACATGGTGGTGGTCACTGGGGATCACCTATCCGGCGATCCTGTTGCGCGGCATGCAGAACATCTATACAGATTTCCGTGATTATCCGGACGAACTGAGGCAACTGTTCTCCATCATCTTGCAGGGGCACATGAATAAGCTGGATTACCTTGAGGAGAACAACCTGCTTTCGCTGAATAACGATGGCACGTATGTCGGGTCGGGCGGATACGGCTATACGGACGAGTTGCCGCAATCCGACTTCAACGGCAGGGTCCGGTGCAAGGATATGTGGGGATTCACGGAAAGCCAGGAGTCCGTCGGCGTTTCCCCAAAAATGTACGAAGAGTTCATCTTCCCGTTTGAAAAGCCGATCATGGACCGGTTCGGTCTGACCTGTTACGGCTGCTGCGAACCTGTGCATACCCGCTGGCATGTGGTAAAGCGCCATCACCGGCTGCGCCGGGTTTCCTGCTCAGCCTGGGCCAATCTGGAAATGATGGCCGGATATCTGCAGGACGATTTCATCCTGTCTCTCAAACCAAACCCGGCCGTGCTCGCTGTGCCATCGCCGGACTGGGGTGCGATCCGGAGTTATTTGCGCGAGGCCGTCGAACTTGGCAGAGGCTGTTGCCTTGAAATCATCATGAAGGATAATCACACGCTCGCCTGCCACCCGGAACATGCCGTTGAATGGGTCCGAATCGCAAAGGAAGTGGCCGCCAACGACTGAGCCGCCCCACGAGACATCACTTCTCTTCTGCGCAGCGGCTCGCGCCATTCAAGAAGGGCTGAGTGTCGCGTCTGGCAAGGCAGGCCAGGGCTCTCCGCGGAACCGCAGTCGCCGCTTTTGCGTATTTGGAATTACTGTCCGAATGCGGACGCCAGATTTTGAAAGCGCACACCTGGAGCCGCGGCAAGGGATGTTGAAATGCTGCTTTCCCCTGCAATTTCAGCTGATTCGCCTCCAACTACTTTGGCCGCCCGCGTGCTGATTTCTGGTATGCCCGGGACCCCGGATACGCGCTCACAGTCCCGGAGCCGGGAAGGGCCCCAAAAGGAGGTTTGTCATGACCGGCACAACATGCAGCACAACCGTAACGGTAGCTTTCCCCGCGGACGACCGCGAAGAGCTTACCGAACTGGTGCGCGGTAACGAACAACGCCTGCTGGAAGAGATCAAGCCCCTGGTCAGCCGCCAGTGCGTCACACTCGATCTTGGACCGGTCCGGCGCATCGACGCCGCCGGCATCTCCGCCCTCATCTCCCTCTATCGCTTCGCCGAGGAAGCAGGTCACTGCTTCACCGTCTCCAATACCGCGCCGCACGTTGCGGAGATTCTGTCCCTGGTCGGGCTTGACCGCATCCTTCTGTCGCGGAATGCGGCTGAAGCCCCGCGGGAACCCGCGCTGTCCCTCACCGCGGCCTGATTCTTGCTTGATTGCGAACCGGGTTGCTGGCACCGGAAGGCGTAAACCGCAAGTAGATGGCGGGTGGTCCAGTTCTGGCCCATGAAGCTGGGTGCTCCATGTCTGGATTTTCAGACAAGGGAGGCCACGAACCTTGACCGGCCGACGCTTTCCTGACCTGCCTGCGGAGGGGCCGGTTACCTCGATCTCAGGCGCCCAATCATGGGATTGGTGTAACTGAGATGTGCACCCGCCAACGGAATGGCGGCCTTCGGGCCCTGCCGGATGGTTTCCGGAATCTTTCCCAAAATCAGATCTTTTCCGCAGCCCCCCGAAGGAATACCCATCGCCACGGAACATCTTCGGAGACCGCTGAAACCCGCCCTCTGCGCCGTCCTGCATCTCAAATTGCGAAAAAGATCCGCTCATCCCGAGCGCGAAACCGCGTTTACCTGACGTTGCCTCTGTGACGAGAGGCACAGGCAATCGTATACTTGAAGCGCTATTTGTTCTAGCGACTCATGAAACCCGTTAGGCGCAGCCGGATGTTTGGATGATGCGCTCGTATTCAGCCTGTTGACCTGGAAAGTTAGAGTGCTGATGCAGTGTAGTTCCACCCTTTCATAGGCACCGTTGCCGCGGAATCGAAGACACGGAGGCTTTTTTCCATGGCCCAGGCTGTTCTGGATCAGGCGCTCGCCGAGGCGAGCTCGACTTCAACCTCAACCCAATATGTCTACTTCTTTGGCAATGGCAAGGCGGACGGCAATGGCCGCATGAAGGACGTGCTGGGCGGCAAGGGCGCCGGTCTGGCCGAAATGACAAATGCCGGCCTGCCCGTTCCTCCCGGATTCACGATCCAGACCGAGGCCTGCCGCGAATACATGCGCGGGCGCTTGAGCCCGCAGATCGACGTCGAGATGCGGGCTGCTCTCAAGCGGCTCGAAGAGATGCAGGGGCAGAAGCTGGGCGCGGGCGATAATCCGCTCCTCGTTTCCGTCCGCTCCGGCGCCAAGTTCTCCATGCCCGGCATGATGGATACCATCCTCAACCTGGGCCTTAACGACAAGGCCGTCGAGGCGCTGGCCAAGCGCAGCAACAATCCGCGCTTCGCCTACGACTCCTATCGCCGCCTCATCCAGATGTTTGGCGACGTCGTTCTCGACATTCCCAAAAAGAAGTTCGAGCATATCTTCGACGGTGTGAAGGCCGCGGCGAAGGTCAAGTTCGACTACGATCTCAGCCCCGAAGCGCTCAAGAAGATCATCGCCGAGTACAAAAAGCTGGTGAAGAAGGAGACCGGCAAGGACTTCCCGCAGGCGCCGATGGAACAACTGGTCGCGGCTCGCGACGCCGTCTTCCGCAGCTGGGAGAACGACCGCGCCAAGACCTACCGCCGCATCAACCATATCGACGACTGGCTCGGCACCGCGGTGAATGTGCAGGCGATGGTCTTCGGCAACCTGGGCGAGAACTCTGGTACCGGCGTCGGCTTCACCCGCAATCCCGCCACCGGCGAGCACATGTTCTTCGGCGAGTACCTGATGAACGCGCAGGGCGAGGACGTGGTCTCAGGCGTCCGCACGCCGCAGCACATCAGCGAGCTTGAGCGCGTCATGCCCAAGGTCTACGAGCAGTTGCGCGACATCACCCGCAAGATGGAAATGCACTACCGCGACATGCAGGACTTCGAGTTCACCATCCAGGATGGCAAGCTCTACATGTTGCAGACGCGCAACGGCAAGCGCACCGGCCTGGCCGCCGTCCGCATCGCCATCGACATGGTGCGCGAGGGCCTCATTACGCAGGAGGAAGCCATCTTCCGCGTCGAGCCCAACCAGCTTTACGACTTCCTGGTGCCGCGCCTGGTCGAAAAGGGCGAAAAGATTGAAGTGCTCGCCACCGGCCTGCCGGCCTCACCCGGCGCGGCCGTCGGCCACATCGTGTTCACCGCCGAGGAGGCCGTCAAGTTCCACCAGAAGGGCATCTACAAGAACATCATCCTGGTGCGCGGCGAAACCACGCCTGAAGACATTGCGGGCATGGAAGTCGCTTCCGGCATTCTCACCTCCCGTGGCGGCATGACGTCGCATGCTGCCGTCGTCACCCGCGGCATGGGCAAGTGCTGCGTGGCCGGCGCCGGCGACTGCACCGTTGACGAAGCCAAGAAGGAGCTGCGCGTCAAGGGTCACGTCTACAAGCAGGGCGACTTCATCTCCCTCGACGGCACTACCGGCCGCGTCATCGCCGGCCAGCTCAAGACCATCCCGGCTCAGCCCGACGATCCAGATCTGGTCAAGTTCATGAGCTGGGTCGATCCGGTCCGCAGGCTGGGCATTCGCGCCAACGCCGACATCCCCCGCGACGCCAAGCAGGCCCGTATGTTCGGCGCCGAAGGCATCGGCCTCTGCCGCACCGAGCACATGTTCTTTGCCGAGGACCGCATCGAGCATATGCGCGCCATGATCCTGGCCAACAACGAAAAGGATCGCCGCGCGGCGCTCAAGAAGCTGCTGCCCATGCAGCGCGCTGACTTCATCGGTCTCTTCAAGGCCATGGAGCAGCTGCCGGTCACCATCCGCCTGCTCGATCCGCCTCTGCACGAGTTCCTGCCCAAGCGCGAGGAGCTGCTCGTTCAGATCGCGCGCCTCGAAGAGAGCAAGCCGCGTTCGCCCAAGCTCAAGGAGCTGCGCGCGCTGCTGCATCGCGTCGAGGAGTTGCACGAGATGAACCCGATGCTCGGCCTGCGTGGCTGCCGCCTCGGTATCACCTTCCCTGAGATCACCGAGATGCAGGCGCGAGCCATCATCGAGGCCGCCGTCTCCGTCAAGGCCAAGGGAGGCAATCCGCATCCCGAGATCATGGTGCCGCTCATCGGCTCCATCGAGGAGATGCGCAACCAGACCGCCATCATCCGCCGCATCGCCGACGAAGTCTTCAAGGAGAAGGGCGTCAAGGTCGACTACACGGTGGGCACCATGATCGAGTTGCCGCGCGCCGCCCTCACCGCCG
Source organism: Acidobacteriota bacterium (assembly GCA_021846945.1). Lineage (GTDB taxonomy): Bacteria > Acidobacteriota > Terriglobia > Terriglobales > Acidobacteriaceae > Telmatobacter. Next base: position 33,808 of record JAJZVZ010000033.1, read on the forward strand.
ACCAGGTGGCCGAAGAGGCCGAGTTCTTCAGCTTCGGCACCAACGACCTGACCCAGACCACCTTCGGCATCTCGCGCGACGACATCAACAACTTCCTGCCCGCTTATATGCAGTACGGCATCTTCAAACACGACCCCTTCGCCACCCTCGACCAGACCGGCGTCGGCCAGTTGGTCAAGATGGCCACGGCCAAGGGGCGCAACACCCGGCCCAACCTCAAGGTGGGCATCTGCGGCGAGCATGGCGGCGATCCCGAGTCCGTCAAATTCTGCCACAAGATCGGGCTCAACTATGTCTCCTGCTCGCCCTTCCGTCTACTGACGGCAAGGCTTGCGGCGGCACAGGCGGCGCTCGAAGAGAAGGCGTCCGGAACGCTCGGCACCGGCGCAAAGTAAGTGCCAACCCGTTAACCAGCGAGGGCGCGGCCATCAGCCGCGCCCTCGCTGCTTTTGAAGCATCCAATCCGAATGCCGCCGTTTATGCTCACGTTTCAAGCGCACTCAGCCGGCCGCGCAATCGCAATTACTCCTTCGACGGCCCAAAATACCCCTCCGCAACCACCACGGTCACATCTTTATTAGGGGTATTCAGCTTCAACCCGACCTTGTGGAAGCCCCCCTCCACGTCCGCCTTATCCGGCGTAAAGGTCAGCACGTATTGTTTGTGCAGTGCGTCGGCAATCATTCCGTAGATCGGAGCCAGATTCTTTGAGTTGCCGGCTTCGAAGTAAAGTCCCCCGGTACGCGTCGCAATATCGCGCAGAACTTTCCTGCCGTCCACTGACTTTGTGTGTGGCGGCGGTGCGTTTGGATAGGGATAGCCTCCCGGATAGCCGGGGTAACCGCCTGGATATCCGCCGGGATAGCCCATCCCGAGGTCGCGGCGAAACCCGCCGAAACCACCGCGTTGTTCGCCTTTGAAGTAGATCGTGTACACATTCAAGCCGGCCCGCTCCGCCGCATCCATCGCCTCGGTCAGCGTCATTTTGCTGCCTCGGTCCACGCCATCTGTGAAGACCACCAGCGCCTTGCGCCCGTGCTTGGATTTCATCAGCTCATCTGCTGACAGGTAAATCGCGTCGTAAAGCTGCGCGTCGCCCGCTTTTCCGTGCATCTGATCGCGGCCGTTATCGACCGTCTCCGGGCCCTGTGGATTCACGCCCTCGCCCGGCGTCTGCCCCATCGCTTCCAGCTCCTTCGCCAGCTTCTCCCGCGAGTTGGTAAAGTCCTCCAGCAGCTCAACTTCGCGGTCAAAATGAATCAGGAACGCCTGCGTCTCCACGGTCTGGCCCGCCACCGGATCCGCCTTCGTGCTGGCCGGCAGCATCTGGTTCACAAAATTCGTCGCCGCCTGGCGCTCGCTTTCCATCGCCCTGCTCATGCCCGGGTCCGTCTGCACCAGTAGCCCCAGCAGCAGTGGCATGTTGCTGTTCTGCGTGAAGCTCGTAATGGTCCGCGGATGCTCATCCACCGTCAGGGTGAAGTCACTGGGGGCCAGGCCCTCCACCGGCTTGAAGTGCTTGTCGTGCACCGTCACCGCCAGCACCATCTGCGGCGGCGGTGTCTTTAGCACCGGCCCGGTCTGCGCGGGATGAATCCGCAGTACCGGCGGTCCCGGCTGTTGCGCCGTCGCGCCCGTTGACCAGGAACACAACATCAATCCGAAGAACACGGGCCCCAATTTCATGTGCATCGGCGCCGCCTGTCTGGGAAGCATTCGCGTTTTCATAGGGTTTGAGAAGAGACACACTTTCGAGACATTAGACGCAGCCGTGCGCCAATCCGTTGACTGCTGGACTCCAGACATCTCGCCTCTTGCGACCGCCTGTGGCTGAAGCAGGAGCGTTCCATTCGCCGCCCCAGGTTCGCCATTCAACGGTCCATTCTCCCGCTCGCTGCACATGGCTTGGGTTGACGGCGGTAACGCATTACGCTACAGATGCGTTTCTATGCTCCGCGCCTTTCATCGAGAGACCGCGGGACGCAGCCTGGCAGCCAATCGGCGCAGGCGAATCCGTCCAAAGGAGATCGCATCATACTATGCCCAAAGCGATAAAGTACGCCGAGAAACTGGCTGTCTACGCGGCCAAGGGAGCGTGGGTTGTCTATGAGCGGCTGAACCGTATCAGCCCCAACCCATCCTTCACCCCCAAGTGGAGCGACAAGCCCCTGCTCAAAAGCTGGGAGAAAGAGAAACCACCGCTCGGCTGGCCACGCACCACTGATTCGCTCTGCCCCAAGTGCGTCCCCGAGATCCGCAAGCAAGTCCTCGACAGCAAGCTTCCCACCGACATC
>JAJZVZ010000209.1 GCA_021846945.1 Acidobacteriota bacterium
ACCAGACCTTCCTTTGCTAGAGCATTACGCAGAGGCGTACCAGGGCGTATCTCCTGCGGATTTCCCGAGATTCGGCCGCAACTTCTGGGAAATTTTACATGTCGACTCCTTTCGATTCTGGCAGAGCACAATTGATAACACACTTCCCTACGGCGGAAGGGACTTGCTGCTTTGGTGGGATAGGGGCTTAGAGGAAGCAGTCGCGGCCGGGAGCGCCTTCATAAGGGGCGAGAGCGCCTGGGGAAAGGGTGGCGTAGTGGTTCGCCAGATGCGGCATCTTCCCGTTACGTTATACACGGGCGAAGTCTTTGATACGAACTGCGCTGTGATTGTGCCGAGAGATTATGCGGATCTCCCGGCGATCTGGGCTTACTGCTCGTCCGACGAATTTCGACGAGATGTCAGAATAATTGACCAGAAGACAAACGTTACAAACGCTACTCTGGTCAAGGTACCATTCGACATCAATCTGTGGAGGCAAATCGCCGACCAACTCTATTCGGGTGGCCTGCCGAGACCCAGCTCCAACGATGCCACGCAGTGGTTGTTTCCAGGCTTCCCGAGAGGTTCGGCAACACCGCTGCAGGTGGCCGTCGCCCGCCTCGTCGGCTACCGCTGGCCCCGCCAAAGAGGCTACAGCTTTCCGGATTGTCCCGCCATCGATAATGACGGTCTCGAGGCGCACGCAGACGACATCGGAATCGTTCCGCTGATGGCCCTCAAGGGCTCGGCCGGTGCCGCTGAACGCGTCACCGCATTGCTCCAGCGGGCCTACGGCAGCGAATGGTCCGCCGCCAAGCTGGTCAGTCTTCTGGCGGATGTGGACGCGGGCGGATCTTCGCTCGAGGACTGGTTGCTTGACAAATACTTCGAGCAGCATTGCGCACTATTCCAACAACGGCCCTTCGTGTGGCACGTCTGGGACGGCCGTCGCGACGGTTTCAACGTGCTGGTCAACTACCATAGGCTCACCGCTGCCAACGGCGAGAGCAAGCGCTTGCTGGAAAGGCTCGCTCATACATATCTGGGTGATTGGATCGATGTGCAACGACGGGATAGTGCTGCTGGGTTAGAAGGCGCCGATGCGCGGCTCGCCGCCGCATCACATTTGAAAATGGAGCTGGAAAAAATCCTGGCCGGCGAGCCACCTTATGACCTATTCGTGCGCTGGAAGCCACTCTGCGAGCAGGCTATCGGATGGGATCCCGATATCAATACCGGTGTTCGCCTGAACATCCGCCCCTTCATGACCGCGCGCCCATTCGGCGCGCGCGCGAAGAATGGCTGCATCCTGCGTACCACTCCGCGCATTAAATGGGAGAAGGACCGCGGGAAGGAGCCGGAGCGGTCCAAAGAGGACTTCCCTTGGTTCTGGGGATGGGACGAAGCTACACAGGATTTCATGGGCGGTAACGCATACGACGGCAACCGCTGGAACGACCTCCACTACACCAATAACGCTAAGCGCGCGGCTCGCCAAGAGCGCGCAAGGAGTGCTCGATGACCACGGCTGCACCGCGCAACTGGCCTTATCCCGGCTCGGGCTGGTGGAAATTTGATTTTCATACGCACACGCCGTTCTCGCACGACACGCCTTGGCACAGGCTGATCGACACCACCGACGAATTGACGCCGAAGGCATGGCTTCAGCGCTATATGGACGCTGGTATTGACTGCGTCGCTGTTACAGACCACAACGGCGCGGGCTGGATCGGCAAGCTCCAAGCTGCCTACGCTGCGATGAAGGCCGCCGGTGGACCGACGTTCCGGGAGCTGTACCTATTTCCCGGTGTAGAAATTTCCATAAGTGGGGGCTTCCATCTGCTCGCGATCTTCGATTGCAGTAGGACCGAGAATGACATTGTGAGTCTGCTCGGTGCAGTCGGTTTTCCATCTGATCTGCACGGCCAGACGGACGGGGTTGATGATGCCGCGGTTACCCGTGAGGCCGGCATCAAGGTAATCGAGGAGATTTCGCGAGTGGGAGGGCTTGCCATTCCTGCTCACGCGGACTCAGACAAGGGTCTGCTACGCTTGAAGGACGGCACGACGACGAAGGCGGCGTTCGATGCCAACACTTTGCGGCAAATTCTGAACTCACCTCATATCCTGGCGATGGAGTGGGTGAACCCTGAGATTCAAAAACCTACAATTTATGAGGACGAGAAGATTCAATGGACGGAAGTACTTGGGTCTGACTGTCACAACTTCCGCGCGGAACCGTTGCCCGGATCGCGGTATACCTGGGTCAAGATGGCTGCCCCCCCGTCTCTTATGGGACTGAAGCTGGCCCTGCTGGATGGTAACGGCGTGTCAGTTCGTCGTAGCGATGAAGACGGATTCGATCCATATTTGGTTCCGGAACAGTTCATCACTTCGATCGAAATTTCCGCCGCCCGCAAGATGGGCCTCGGAGGTAAGCCTGCGGTATTTGAATTAAATCCTGGGTTCAACTCGATTGTGGGAGGAAGAGGCACCGGGAAATCAACGGTCATACATTTTCTGCGGATCGCATACCAGCGCGAATATGAGCTGCGGGAGCCCCTCCTCAGCAAAGAAGATCCCGCCGCCAAGACCTTCGCCCGCTTTGCGCAAAAACCTGATCGAGACAGCGCTGGCGGGTTTAGCGACAAAGATGAGACAGAAGTCGCGGTCACCGTTATGCGTGACCGGGTGCCGCATCGTCTAATCTGGCAGCAGAAATCCAATCGTGTGCGAGTGGAACAAGAGATTAACGGCCGGTGGAGCCCTTCGTTGAGCCAGGAAGTAACACCAGAACGCTTCCGCCTCCGGCTGTTCAGCCAAAGTCAGCTTGCTGGTTTGGCATCGGAACGCGGACACGCGCTGCTGGACATCATCGACCAGGAAATTAATGCTTCGACGGAAAAGCAGATTCTAGAAGAGGAAAAGAAGCGCTTCCTGAGCTTGTGCGCGAGGCAGCGCGAACTTGATGGCAAGCTGGCGGGCCGCAACGCCTTGCTCGTAAGCCTCGAGGATGTCAAGCGAAAATTGCTGAGATTCGAGCAAGCGAAGCACGCACAAGTCCTGCAGGAGTTCCAGCGGCGAAGCCGCCAGGAGCGTGAGGTGAAGCGTCAGATAGATGGCGCACGTGCTATCGCGCAGAAGGTGCGCCGCCTCGCCGCCGAACTGCATCTGGAAGACTTGCCGGATAATCTGTTAGATCCGCTGGACCCAGTGGACGCGACAGCATGGCCACATCTGCAGGCAATGCGGGCATCAGTCGGGGAATTGGTTGCGGCGCTACAGCGCGAGGCCGACTCACTCTCGAAACTGGTGGATGATTCCAGAGCGTCGTTGATCGGCAGCTCGTGGGCAGGCGAGGCGCAAGCGGCGAAGCAGCGATATCGGACATTGAGTGACGATCTGAAGGCGCAAGGTGTGGCGGATCCGAGCGAGTACGGCAAACTAGTTCAGGAGCGGCAACGTCTAGAGGGCGAGATCGGCAAGCTTGACTCGCTAGTAAAGCAGCGCGAGACGGTTGAAAAGCAAGCAACGGACAGTCTTCAGGCCGTCATCATCGCGCGTCGCTCTCTGAGCGAGGTGCGGCGCGCCTTCTTGGACAGTGCGGTTGCGGACAACCGATTCGTTCGAGTTTGTCTAAAGACTTACGGCAGAGATGCGGAGGACTTTGAGCGTTCACTGCGTACTGCGCTAGAAGTGAACGATCGTCGCTTTTCGAAGGATATTCTGGAAGACGAAAATGAGCAACCGAAGCGAGGTATCGTCGCAACCCTATTGAAAGGACTGCCCAAGTCGGACGAGGACGCGCGAGCCGAGATTGAGCGCCGGCTGGAGAATCTGCGCAAGAGACTGGTCGATACATGCACCGGAATCGACAAGAAGCATTTCGGGGGAGACTTCTCCAACTATCTAGAACGCGAGTGTAAACGGCGGCCGGAATTTCTGGATCGGCTGTTGACCTGGTGTCCGGAAGACAGTCTTGATGTGCAGTTCAGTCACAGCGGTGACGGGAGGAATTTCCGGCCGATCGCGCAAGGCTCGGCGGGGCAGAAGGCGGCAGCGATGCTGGCCTTTCTGTTGGCGCACGGCACTGATCCAATCGTCCTCGATCAGCCGGAAGATGATCTGGACAACCACCTGATCTACGAACTGGTTGTCCAGCAAATTCGTGATAACAAGCGGCGACGACAGATTATCGCGGTGACCCACAACGCGAATATCGTGGTCAATGGCGACGCCGAGATGATCATCGCCATGACGGCAACGGGCCGTGAATGCCGCGTCAGTAAGGAAGGGGCGCTTCAGGATGAGGACGTGCGGGAGGAGGTCTGTACGGTGATGGAGGGTGGTCGGGAAGCCTTCGAAAAACGCTACCGACGTCTGGGAAGGAGCTGAACATGTTCGACTCCCCAAAAGAATTGATCGATAAGATTCGCCTTGGCGAAGATTCCTTACTCGAGCTGAAAGAGGTGCGCTTCGCTGGCAAGCGCGTCAGTGCCCCGCGTGCCGATGCGGTGGCCGATGAACTTGCCGCCTTCGCCAATAGCCGCGGAGGAGTTTGCGTACTTGGTGTTGAAGACGCAACACGTGAGCTGATCGGCGTCCCGATCGATCAACTTGATCGAGTGGAGACGTTCGTGCGGGAACTTTGTGTTGCGCTGATCAATCCACCGCTCAATCCGTTCATCGAACGCATGCTTCTTCCGTCTGGTACCGGCGAGGAGGTGGCGGTCGTCAAGATCGATGTAATGCGCAGCTTGTTTGTGCATCGGAGCCCCGGCGGGTACCTGCTGCGTGTAGGTAGTTCTAAGCGGGAAATGTCACCTGAATACCTTGCGCGGCTTTTTCAGCAGCGCAGCCAAGCCCGCATTATACGGTTTGACGAACAGGTCGTGCCGACGGCCAATCTGGACGACTTGAGCGACGCCCTCTGGAAGCGCTTCGCCACACCGCGAAGCGTCGATATTCGAGACGATTTGCTAATCAAATTGGGAATGGCGCGAGTAGACGACGACGGTACTGTACGCCCGACGCTATCGGGAATTCTCATGGCCACGGACGATCCCCGGCGGTGGATACCCAATGCCTTCATCCAAGCGGTGGCGTATCGGGGGAGCGAAGCCCGGCCGGATGCAGCCGGTGATGTGTACCAGCTTGACGCTGCAGATATTTCTGGGCCCCTGGACCGTCAAGTTATTGACGCATGCCGGTTTGTCATGCGCAACATGAAGACGGCAGCATCGAAGGATCAGGGTCGCACCGACGTTCCACAGTTCGACATGACGGCCGTATTCGAGGCCGTCGTCAACGCGGTGGCGCATCGGGATTATTCGATCTACGGCTCCAAAATTCGTCTGCGTCTGTTCGGGGATCGCCTGGAGCTGTATTCGCCCGGTGCAATTCCCAATACCATGACGGTGGAGAGCCTTCCATACCGGCAATCCGCTCGGAACGAGGTGCTCTCGAGCTTGCTCGCGAAGTGCCCGGTGCCGGCGGATGCCCCCTGGTTGCGCACGGATCGGCAGACGCTGATGGACAAGCGGGGTGAAGGCGTGCGGATCATCCTGGACAACAGCAGCAAGCTCGCAGGCCGTCCCCCCCAATATCAACTGCTTGATGATTCCGAGCTGCTGCTCACGATCCCAGCTGCAGCTCCATGAATAGTCCCGCTCCGGGCGACGTTCGGACGCTTCTGGATGCGCTGGTCCAGTCATTGACGTCCGGGCTTCGCGCGCCGGACGGCGTGGCGCCGCCAGCGGCGCTGGTGTGGACGGACGCCGACGGTCAGTGGCAGCCGCTGATACCGCAGCTCATGAAGGTTTTGCCGCAGCTCCTGTGCCTTGGGCCCTACCGATCTCAGGAACGGACCGGCCCGGTCATCTGGCTGAGATGCGTGGTAGATGGTGCGCTTGGCGGCATGGTTCCGCCCGGTGAGGTGCCGGTTCTGTATTTACCGAAGGTCGCGCGCCAGGACTTGCGCGCCGGAGGGGATTGCTCCCCAGACCTGCAACCGTTAATCGAGCTTCAATATCGTGGCGGGGTATGGCATCAGCGTAATGGCCGAGACTGGACGGTCGATGCCTTCCTCACCGCCGAGACCGGCTGCGGTCTGGACGTTGCGCAGGACATCCGCACTCAAGACGCCATGCGCCGCGCCTTACCGTTGCTGGCAACCGAGCCGCTGGCTGCGTTGCGCGGCCACCGATTGGAAGCTGATGATTTTGACCGAATGTCCATCGGCGATCCGATTCGCGACCTGCTCGCTTGGATGAGCGATCCACAAGGCTTCGAATCTCGCTGTGAGCCGGCGCGCTGGCAGACCTTCCGGGAAGTGTGCCGCCGGGAGTTTGGCCTGGAGCCGGACAGCGGCGGGCCTCATGCGGCTGGTGATGCGCTGCTCAACGAGGGCGGCGGGGCTTTCGCGGCCAAATGGGACGAAGTCTGGCGACGCTTTGCGGAAGCCCCCGCACTGTATAGCGGCGTTGCCAGGCGGCTGCGGGACGCGCATCCCAGCGGCCTCTTTGTGGACACCTCAAGGCAGCCGCAAGCAAACGAGGCAGCCGAGGCCAGGCTGCGCCTGGCGCTTCGGAATGCGACCGAATTGCCGCACGCCGCCGCCTGCGAAGCAGTATTGGCGCTCGAAGCCGAGCATGCGCAGAGGCGTGGCTGGGTCTGGGCGGCGCTGGGAGCCAGCCCGCTCGCCATCGTTTTATCTCCGCTGTCGCGCTTGGCTGCCCTGGCGCAGCAGACGGTGCCCGGGACGTCCGTTCGAACGCTCGCGGAGAATTACGCCGCCAGTGGCTGGCAATGTGACCGCGCCGCAATGGAATCACTGGCCAATACCGGCCTTGCTGGCGATGCACCTCTGATCGCCAGAGTGGTCCGCACGTTGTACGAGCCCTGGATGGATCGGAATGCCCGGCGCTTCCAGGAACTGGCGGCGACATCGGATTACCGTGCACTCGTTGGCGGCGTGGTCGCCGAGAAGGACACGTGCGTCCTGTTCACGGATGGCCTGCGCTTCGACGTGGGTGCGCGATTGCACGAACGACTGGAGGCGCGCGATCTGAAGTCCCGCCTCGGATTTCGCATCGCACCCGTTCCGACGGTGACCGCGACGGCCAAACCGATGGCTTCCCCCGCATATGGGCTCGTCAGCGGATTGGCCGAAACCGAGGACTTCAACCCAGTGCTCGCGGGAGACAGGCCCGTCGTCGCACAACGGCTGCGCGACGCGATGGCACGGGAAGGTATCGAAGTTCTGGATGCAGAGAGCGCGAGGTTCTCCGGTGGTGCGCCAGACGGCGGCTGGGCGGAGATCGGCCGCTTGGACGAACTCGGGCACTCGATGGGCGTTCGGCTGCTGAGCCAGATCGAGGTGGAGCTGGACATTATCGTGGAGCGCATCGTCGGCCTGTTGAACGCAGGCTGGTCGCGGGTGCGCGTAGTGACGGATCACGGATGGCTCTTGCTTCCGGGCGCGCTTCCCAAGGTGGAAGTGCCGGCCTACTTGGTTGCCAGCCGCTGGGCCCGATGCGCGACGGTGAGAGGCGAGTCCTCGACCACGATGCCGACATATCCTTGGCAT
>JAJZVZ010000034.1 GCA_021846945.1 Acidobacteriota bacterium
TTTTGCGGGCGCGCCTGCAACTGCGCGAGCGCTTGAGCCGGTACTTTCGCAAGAAAACAGGGCCACGGAAAACGGGGGTTGAGAAGTGACCTGTACTGAGTTTCTCGCTCTTCTTGACGATCTTATCGACGATACGGTCACCGCAGAGATACGCGCGGAGATCGAACACCACATGCATAAGTGCGAACACTGCGAAGTCATCTTCAACACTACCCGCAAGACCATCGAAATCTACCGTTCTCACGAGATTTTTGACCTGCCCCCGGGACTCCGCGAGCGCCTCCACGCCGCCATCATGGCCCGCTGCAAAAAAGGCTGCTAACGCCGCCTGAACCACTGCCACCGGCCAGTTCTCACCTTTAGAATGGCTTCACCGCAACTTTTCCCCGATAATTCCGTCTGCCCGTGTAGCGGATTTGTGCCGCGAGCTTCCCCGGCTATCCCGTGACTGGAGCGTCATTGATGGAATCGCTGCGAGCTTTTCTGGCTCTCTGGCTGTGCTCGAGCCTGTGCGTGACGCCGTTCGCCTCCGCTCAATCCGCTGCGGCCGCCCGCGCCACAGCAGCCAAGGCCGGCTATCGATCCACGCAACTGCACGGCGATGCCCGAATTCTTCACGCCCTCAACCGCTTTACCTTCGGCCCGCGGCCCGGCGATCTGGAAGCCGCGCGCGCCATGGGCCTGGAGAAGTGGTTCGATCAGCAATTACATCCGGCAAGCCTCGACGAGACGGCGCTCGATGCCCGGCTGGCCCAATTCCCTGCCATGCAGTGGGGCATTCCGACGCTCATCTACCGCTATCCCAGCAACGCCATGATCCGCATGGCGATGAACGGCAGAGCGCCTATCCCGCAAAACTCCGTCCTGCAGGCGATCTATGAAAACCAGATCTACCGGATCCGGGCGAGACAGCAGAACCGGGCGATCGGCCAGCGCAAATTCCAAAGGCTCTCCTCCGGCGCGCCGGTCATGACGAATAGCGAAGCGTCTGGGTTGAGCGTCGCAGCGCCGATGGATCAGAGCACCAGTCCGGGTGCGGATATGGCCGATCCGGGCCAGATGGACATGATGGCCGGTGACGAGGAGCAGGCGGAGCCCGTCGATGCATCCTTTATCAGCGACATTCTTACCCTGCCACCCCAGCAGCGGGTCGCGCGCCTTGTCGCCATCCGGGAACCGCAGTTCGACGCCGTCATCAAAGCTCTCAGGCCACCGCAGCGCGCAGCGCTCGTCGCCGGACTCAACCCCGGCCAAAAGGAGATTGTCGGCGCGCTCGAAAACCCCGAAGGCATGGTCACGCAGGAGCTCATCTCCGAGCGCCTCCTGCGCGACATCTATTCCAATGCCCAGCTCCAGCAGGTGATGGCTGACTTCTGGCTCAATCACTTCAATATTTATCTGCACAAAGACGAGCAGATGCCCTACTACCTGGTCAGCTATGAGCGGGACACGATTGAGCCGTATGCGCTGGGCAAATTCGAAGACCTGCTCGAAGCCGTGGCGCACAGCCCGGCCATGATGCTCTATCTCGACAACGCCAGTAGCGTCGGCCCCGATTCGCTGGCCGCCGAGCGCTTCAAGCATGCCGCCTGGCGCCGTCGCGCCCATCAGCGGCAGGATCCTCCCGGCATCAATGAAAACTACGGCCGGGAGCTGATGGAACTGCACACCGTCGGCGTCAACAGCGGCTACACCCAGGCGGATGTGATCCAGGTGGCGCGCATCCTCACCGGGTGGACTGTCGATCGCCCGCAGCTTGGGGGCGGGTTCATCTTTAATCCCGCTCGCCATGAGCCGGGCACGAAGAAGGTGATGGGCGTGAAGTTCAAGCAGAACGGCGAGATGGAGGGCGAGCAGCTTCTTCATCTTCTGGCCACACGGCCCGCCACGGCGCATTTCATCTGCAGCGAACTGGCGGTGCGCTTCGTCAGCGACAACCCGCCGCAGGCCCTCGTCGATCGCATGGCCAGAGCATATCTCGCCAGCGGCGGCAATATCTCGGCGGTTCTCAAGACTCTCTTTGACTCGCCTGAGTTCTGGTCCACCAGCGACTACCAGAACAAGGTGAAGACGCCGATCGAATACGTAGCCTCGGCGGTCCGCGCCAGCAATGCCGACGTCGAAGACTACATGCCGCTGGCCAATGCGCTTCGCGTGATGGGCATGCCAGTCTACGGATGCATTCCACCCAACGGCTACGATTGGGACTCCTCTGCGTGGGTCAACACCGGCGCGCTGGTGGACCGCATGAACTTTGCTGTGGCGCTCGCGGCCGGCCGGCTGCCGGGTATCAAGGTGAATTGGACTCCGGAAACAGAAGTGGCAAACCTTGCTTCCGGTCCGGCTCCTGACCCGGCAACCGAAGAAGCCCGGCTGGAGCGGATGCTCCTTCCCGGCGGCGCCAGCATCTCCACCCGTTCCGCCGCGCTCAGTCAGTTTGAAGCGCAGAATGCGCGCGAATCCGCGGCCGTCCGGCCGATCTCCGCGGTCCGGCGATTCAACGGCCGGCTCGCGCCGCGCCAACTGGAAAGACAAGACCAACTGCTGGCCGGTTTGCTGATCGGCTCACCGGAGTTCCAGCGACGCTAGGCAAGAAGAAACCAGGAGACACACCATGCAGCTTACCCGCCGATTCTTGCTGCACAAAGGCGCCCTTGCCATTGCGGGCACCGCAGCCATTCCCACATTTCTCGTGCGCTCCGTGCTGGCTGAATCCGCCGCTTCGCCGGACCGCCGCCTGGTGGTCATCTTCCAGCGCGGTGCCGCCGACGGCCTCAATATCGTTGTGCCTTACCGGGAAAAGAACTACTACGCGATGCGGCCCAGTATCGCCATCCCGCAAAACCGGGTACTCGATCTGGACGGATTCTTTGGGCTGAATCCCTCGCTCTCCTCTTTCAAACCGCTCTACCAGCAGGGCCAACTCGCCATCGTCCACGCCGTGGGATCGCCCAACATGAGCCGCTCGCACTTCGACGCGCAGGACTACATGGAATCGGGAACGCCCGGCGTAAAGAGCACGCAGGATGGCTGGCTTAACCGCGCCCTGCAGGCCGAGGATGCCTGCGAAGCGTGCAGCGGCGCCCGCAACCGCCAGATGTACACCGCCTTCCGCGCTCTCGCTCTCGGCCCACAAATCCCGCTCACGCTTGCCGGCCGTGTTCCCGCCATCGCCATCGGCAATGTCAATGCTTTCACCGTCGCCGGCCGCGGAGCCACGCTTTCGCCAGCCGCCAGGGCCTTTGAGGCCATGTACGCCGACTCGGGCGACCGCATCTTTCACGCCGCGGGCGACGAGACCTTCGACGCCGTCAAAATGCTGCGCGCCGCCGATCCCGGCAAATACCAGCCAGCACCCGGCGCAAACTACCCCAACACCGAATTCGGCAACTCCATGCGCCAGATCGCGCAGCTTCTTAAGGCGAATCTCGGCGTGCAAGTTGCCTTCACGGACGTGACCGGCTGGGACACGCACCAGAATCAGGGTGGCGTCGATGGCCAGCTCTCCGGCCGGCTGCGCGACTTCTCCCAGAGCATTGCCGCTTTCTGGCGCGACCTGGGCGACAGCGCCGAGAACGTCACGCTCGTTACCATGTCGGAGTTCGGCCGCACCGCGCGCGAAAACGGCACCGGCGGCACCGACCACGGGCACGCCAACGCCATGTTTGTGCTGGGCGGCAATGTGAAGGGCGGCAAGGTATATGGCCGCTGGCCCGGCCTCGACAACGATCAGCTCAACCAGGGACGCGACCTTGCTCTCACCACCGACTACCGCCAGGTGCTGGGCGAGTTGGTGACGCAAACGCTCGGCGCCTCCAACTTGAATCTGGTCTTCCCCGGCGCTGAGCTTGCCCCGAACCGCTTCCTGCAAATTGTCTGACCTGGAACAACGCTCTTCCGGCTGCCGTGGCCGGAAGAGCGCAAACCGTGGACCACACTCAGTGTTTGGCGTACATCGCCATCACATCCTTGCGCAGTTCAGTTCGGCTCGACTCACGGGTATAGAACATGTGCCCGCCGGGATACTCATGCACCGCCACGCGCGTTGGATCGCCCATCACCGGCATTTGATTCACCGTCAGGAGGGATCCCATGAACGGGCACGAGAGATCGTTCCAGCCGTGCGCAATGATCACGCGAAGCTTGGGATCGGCGGCCACCGACTGCCGCAGTTGCGTTACTGATCCGGCGCGCAGATCGCTGCCGCCCACCCACAGCCGGTTCACCTCGTAGGAGAGCGCGTTATAGCGCGCGTCCACTTTCCAACCCACGGTGCGGGTAACAAAATCCACCATCGCCGTCGTCAAGGGAGCAATCATGCTGGCCAGCAGAGGATCGTTGGCTCGCTGATCGGGCGAGTAAGGAAATGGATCGAACATGGTCACGTTGGAGTCGTACACCGAGCCCAATTTGCCCTGCTCGCGGTAGACCTCGCGCAGATACGCGCGGGTTTCGAGGCGCCCTCCGGAAAACTTCACAAACTGCGGGTCGAGCCCCGTCATCTCCGTCACGCGCGCGATCATTTTCTGCGTGGCCGCCGGATCGGAGCGGCCTTGGATCAGGGTGGTTGCGTACTCGCCCTCGGTATAGGCGATCACATCCGCCATCGCCGCGGGCGTCAGCTTCTTCTCGCGTTCCAGATTGGCAGCGGTAATCGAGGGCAGCGTCAGCATCCACGGCAGCGGCGAAAGATCGCCGTTATTTTCAATCGTCGGATTCAGGTAAGGCGAAACCAGCACGACGCCGTTCATCGCCACGCCGAGTTGCGATTGCAGATAATAGGTGATGCGCGGGCCGCGGAAGCCTCCGTAACTCTCGCCCACAAAGTATTTGCGCGATTCCATCCGGTCGTTCGTCACCAGCCAGTCATAAATCACGTGCGAGAGATAGTGGATGTCCGGATCGGTGCTGTAGAAGAGCTTCTTCGTCTCATCCTCGGAGACGAGCGAGCGGCTGAATCCCGTGCCGATCGGATCAATGAACACCAGATCGGTAAAGTCGAGCCATGTGCCTGGATTGTCAGTGAGCACGGCCGGATCAGAAGGGCTGTCGCCTTCGTTGCCCACCTTCAAATGCTTGGGCCCGATGGCGGCGAGGTTCAGAAATGCACTCGATGCGCCCGGCCCGCCGTTGATCGCGAAGGTGACCGCGCGGTCCTTCCCCGGCATTGTGTAGGAAGTAACCACCACTTTCCCGGCCACTTTGCCGTTCTGATCGCGCACGGGAAGCGCGCCAACGGTGACGGTATAGTGCAGCGTCCTGCCGTCCAGCGTCATCGTCTGCTCGGTGTGCGCAGGGGGCGGTAACGGTGGAAACTCATTCTTAGCCGTGGTAGTGGGTTTCTCAGCGCCGGGTTTTTCGCTGCCGGCTGCCTTGCCGGTCTGCCCGCCGGACTTGTCTGCCTGTGTGACTCCGCTCACCGGAACCAGAAGAAGGCAAAGTACGACGCAGGCCAATGCCGTCCGGCGCCCATGAAGAATGCGCGAATGTAAGAAATGCATACCAGATAACAATACGATACGGAGGCGGCCTGCCGCAGTGGCAGCGGCGCCCGCGCATCATTTACCCTCATATCTGGATATGAAATTCAAGTTTGCGCTTCTTGTTCCGGCCCTTGCAGCGGCCTGCGCCCTCTTTGCGCAGCAGTCCACTCCGCCGCCCCCTTCGCAACCCGCGACGCAGCCCTCGTCCACTGACGATTTGCCTGACGCGCCCACGGCCACGCCCGCCGCCATGGTGATTCCCAGCGGCCCGTTCGTTGTCATGGACACCTCCATGGGCCGCATCACCTGCCAGTTCTTCCAGAAGCAGGCGCCCGTCGCCGTCGCCAACTTCATCGGCCTGGCCGAGGGCACGAAGGACTGGACCAATCCCGCCACCAAGCAGGTCGAACACAACAAGCCGCTCTACAACGGGACCATCTTCCACCGCGTCATTCCTGGATTCATGATTCAAGGCGGGGACCCGGTGGGCACGGGCATGGGCGATCCCGGCTACACGTTCAACGACGAGTTCGATCCGAACCTCAACTTCGATGTACCCGGCCGGCTGGCCATGGCCAACTCCGGACCCAACACCAACGGCAGCCAATTCTTCATCACCGAGCAGGCCTACCCCACCCTGAATCAGCAATACACCATCTTCGGCCAGTGTGACGGGCCGAGCGTGAATGTAGTCAAAACCATTGCCCTCGTGCCGCGCGACGACAATGACAAGCCGCTCACCCCGGTCTTGCTCAAGAAGGTGACCATCGTGCCTGAAGGCCAGCCGCTGCCGCCTCTGCCCGGCGACGAGCAACCCGTCTTTCAGCCCGCGCCCGCCGCGCCTCAACAGTAACCATCACTCTCATCCAGGAGTTTCCATGGCACTAGCAGCAGGAACCTACGCCGTCTTCAACACCAGCGAAGGCAAGATCACGGTCCGCCTCTTCGAGGCTGACGCGCCCATCACCGTCAAGAACTTTATCGAACTGGCCGAGGGCTCGCGCGAGTGGACCCACCCCGTCACCCGGAAGACGTCTTCCGACAAGCTCTATGACGGCACCATCTTCCACCGCGTCATACCCGACTTCATGATCCAGGGCGGCGATCCGGCCGGCAGTGGCATGGGTGGACCCGGCTATCGTTTTCAGGACGAGACCAAAGGCTCACCGCATCGCTTCGACAAGGCCGGCAAGCTGGCGATGGCCAATGCCGGACCCAACACCAACGGCAGCCAGTTCTTCATCACCGTCGCGCCCACGCCCTGGCTCACCGGCAACCATACGATTTTCGGTGAAGTGGTTGAAGGGCAGGATATCGTGGTGAAGATCTCGCTTGTCCCGCGCAGCGCGCAGGACAAGCCACATAAGCCCGTTGTGCTGGAGTCCGTGGTCATCGAGCGCGTCTAACACCCGCTCGCGCGAGCGGAGCCAATTCCCTGCCCGAAGGCTCCGCCAGTGTAACCCGATGTACGTGCACATATTCGGTTGCGCTGGCGGGGCTGAATTGCGTCTGGTTTGGCCGGGCGAATACTGTCCTGCGGGCCAGTCCCTCAAAATGGCTCAGGCGGATTCGCTGGCTGCTCCACTTTCCCTATACCACTCGACGGTGCGGCGCAGTCCCTCCCGGAAATCCACCTTCGGCTCGTAGCCCAGCAGTTCCTTCGCCCGGCCGATATCGGCCAGCGAGTCGTGGACATCGCCTGCGCGAGGCGGTCCGTAAGCGGGCTTCCCCTTATAGCCGGTCAGCTCGCAGAGGATCTTAAAGGCCTCGTTCAATGTAATCCGCGAACCTGTGGCTGCATTCATCATCTGTCCGGCCACCTTCGCCGCCGGGGCCGAGGCAGCCAGCAAATTGGCTTCAACGACGTTGTCGATGTAGGTAAAGTCGCGGCTCTGTTCGCCGTCTCCGTGGATCGTGGGCTGTTCTCCGGCCAGCAGCATGCGGCAAAAGATCGCCAATACGCCAGAGTAATGCGACGTCGGGTCCTGGTAAGGGCCGAAGACATTGAAGTAGCGCAGCACCACCGTCTCCAGTCCGTACACGCGGGCAAAAACGCGCATGTAGTGCTCGCCGGCCAGCTTGGCCACTGCGTACGGGCTGATGGGGTTCGGGAGCATCTCTTCCTGCTTGGGAAGCGTGGGCGTATCTCCATAAGCGGAAGAAGAGCCCGCGTACACCACGCGGCGCACACCGGCGGCGCGCGCCGCCACCAGCAGATTCAGTGTCGCGTCCACGCAGTTGACGTTGGTCGCTACCGGATCGGCCACCGAGCGCGGTACCGAGGCCAGCGCCGCTTCGTGGAAGATAACCTCCACACCGTCGCACGCTTTAGCGCAAGCGGAAGGCTCAGCCAGGTCGCCCTCAATGAACTCCATCGCTTCCAGACCAGCCAGATTGGCACGCTTGCCGGTAATCAAGCTGTCAATCCCACGAACCGATTCTCCCCGCGCCAGAAGCTCCGCAGCGATGGAGCGCCCAATGAAACCCGCTGCCCCGGTAACAAGATATTTAGCCAAAATTGCCCTCTCAAAAGGCCGGATTCTGCGGGCGCATCCATAAGACCCGCACCGGCTTAGGATACTATTCCATCCCCGGGGCATGCAGAGAACCGATCTGGCATTTGCCTGTACAATGAACGAGATGACAACCGCAACTGGCAGCAAACTGATTGAGCTAAAACGCAAAATGGAAACCCGCGAAGCCCGCATCGGAATCATTGGGATGGGCTATGTGGGGTTGCCGCTGGTGCTGCTGTTCAGTGGCGAGCGCTTCCGCGTGACCGGATTTGATATTGCCAAAGATAAGGTGAAAACCCTGAACGAGGGCGGATCGTACATCGTGCGCATCCTCCCTGATGCGATTCAAAAGGCGCAGAAAACGGGCTTCCGCGCCACGGCGGACTATGCCGAGATCGAGCAAATGGATGCGGTGATCATCTGTGTGCCCACGCCGCTCGACGAACACCACGAGCCTGACCTGAGCTACGTCACGGAGACGGTCAAATCGATTGCACCCCATATCCATGATGGCCAGCTGATCGTGCTGGAAAGCACCACCTATCCGGGCACGACCGAAGAGATCGTGGCTCCGCTGCTCGAAAGCGGCAACCCGCGCGGCCTGAAGATCGCGCGCGCCGGCGACGAGACCGGAGTGCATCTGGCCTTTTCGCCGGAACGTGAAGATCCCGGCAACGATACTGTGGCGCGCCACGACATTCCCAAAGTTGTGGGCGGCTGCGGCCACGTCTCCGCGGAGTTGGCCGCGGCCATGTACGGCACAATCTTCCGGCGCGTGGTGCGCGTCAGCAGCCCGGCCGTGGCCGAGATGACCAAGCTGCTCGAAAATATCTACCGCTGCGTCAATATCGCGCTGGTCAACGAACTCAAGCAGTTGTCCATGAAAATGGGCATTGACATTCACGAAGTCATCGAAGCCGCCAAGACAAAGCCCTTCGGCTTCCAGGCCTTCTATCCGGGTCCCGGCCTGGGCGGTCACTGCATTCCCATTGACCCGTTCTATCTCTCATGGAAAGCGCGCGAGTACGATTTCCGCACCCGTTTTATCGAATTGGCCGGCGAAGTCAATACGGCCATGCCTTATTTCGTGATTGAGCAGATCGCCAAGGGCCTGAATACGCACGCGAAGCCGGTCAATGGAGCCAAGATTCTCGTCCTGGGGCTGGCTTATAAGCGCGACATCGATGACCTGCGCGAGTCGCCTTCGCTCACAATCATCGAATTGCTCCGGGACAAGGGCGCGATCGTTGCGTACAACGACCCATATTTTCCCACCGTGGGCCAGGGCCGCCACTACGCGCTCAATATGACCAACACGCCGCTCGAAAACCTGGGCCAGTATGATGCCGTCGTCATCGTCACAGACCACTCCAGCTACAACTACCGCGAAATCGTCGAGCAGTCGCAGCTCGTCGTGGACACGCGCAACGCAACCAAGGGTATTGACTCGCTGAAGATCGTGCGCTGCTGAATCACTAACGCCGCCGTTTCGGGAAGGCGTCAGCGAGAGGCACGAAACAGAATCGCGTTTGAGTTCGTCGTTTCTTGTGGGGCGTTCGCTTATGATCTCCCTTTATCCCACTCCGGCCGAGCCGCAGCACTTCTCCATTAGCGAAGAATTGCTCTTTGCCATCCTGGCCGTGCTCTCGATCTACGCCTTCTGGCGGCGCTTCAGCCCCATCCTCGACCGGATTCTCAAATCGAAAAAGGATCCTGACTTTCACCTCAAGCCTATCGGCAAGCGCATCCGTGACTTCCTTTGGGAGGTGCTCTGCCAGGCCAAAGTCATCCGCCAGCGCCCGCTGCCGGGCCTCGCGCATGCCTTCGTCTTCTGGGCCTTCTGTGCTTTTCTCCTGGTCTCGCTCAACCATTGCGCCACATTGTTCGGCGCGGGTTTTCTCAACCCCGCCGGCGATCTCGGACGCCTTTATTTCTACCTTGCTGCAATCTTCGCCCTGGCCTGCGCCATCGGCATCGCCGGCCTGTTTGCGCGCCGTTTTCTGGTGCGCCCGCGGTGGCTGGGCGAAAAGCTCTCCTGGGAGTCCGGCCTGATTGCCCTGCTCATCTTCATCCTGATGGTCACCTACCTGGCCGCGTTCTTCATTCCGGATACAAGCCCGGCGGCGCACGCTCTGTGGTGGACGCACACCCTCACGCTGCTGGCCTTTCTGCCTGTCATTCCCCATACCAAGCACCTG
Source organism: Acidobacteriota bacterium (assembly GCA_021846945.1). Classification (GTDB taxonomy): domain Bacteria; phylum Acidobacteriota; class Terriglobia; order Terriglobales; family Acidobacteriaceae; genus Telmatobacter. The sequence continues at coordinate 10,198 of JAJZVZ010000034.1, forward strand.
CATCTTGTTCTGAGCCCCGTCACCGTCTTTCTCTCGCGCGGCAGCTTCAGCCGAATTCCGCCCCTCGCAGGCGATGAAGATTTCGGCCTGGTCGCCGGCGGCGATCTTACGCAGATCGTCAGTCTTCAGGCCTACTCCTGCGTGGAGTGCGGCCGCTGCACCGAGCACTGCCCTGCCAATAACACCGGCAAGCTGCTCAACCCGAAAGAGATTGTTCTTGGACTGCGCGGCTACCTGAACGAGTACGGCCCGGCATCGGAGCAGCCCCTGCTCGGCAAATACAACGCGCAGGAAGCCGTCTTCCAGTGCACCACCTGCGGAGCGTGCGAGTTCCAGTGCCCGGTGGGCATCGAACACGTGCCGATCCTCGTCGGACTGCGCCGCGGCGCGGTCAACACTGGCGCGTGGGAAGACGAACACGGCGGCAAGCTTTTTCTCGCTCTCGAACGCGGCAGCAACGCCCTGGGCCTGAGCACGGCCGAGCGCGACAGGTTCATCGAGAAGAATGCGCTGCCCATCTTCGACGGATCGCAGGAGTATTGCCTGTGGCTTGGCTGCATGGGCGCCTACGATCCCAAGGGACGCGAGATTGTTCTGGATCTGGTCCGCGTCTTGAATCACCTGGGGACCAGCTACGGCGTGCTGCGCAAGGAGAAATGTACGGGCGACCCGGTCCGCCGCCTCGGCAATGACCTGCTCTTCCAGCAACTGGCCGAATCGAACCTCGACGCGCTGGCGCAGAACAAGGTCAAAAAGATGATTTCAATCTGTCCCCATTGTGTCCGCACAATCCAGGAGGATTGGAAGGAATACGGCCAGCCTCCAGCAATCGAGCACCACAGCGAGTTTCTCTCCCGCCATCTAAGCCAGCTACAGCCTGCCCAAAACAAGCAGAAAATCGTCTTCCACGATCCCTGCTATTTAGGCCGCTACCGCAATGTCTACGACGAACCGCGCTCCGTGGCCGCGCTGGCTGGTCAGCTTGTCGAGGCTCCGCGCTCGCGCGAGCGCAGCTTCTGTTGTGGAGCCGGCGGCGGCCTCGCCTTTCTCGGCGAAGAGACCGGCGAGCGCGTGAGCCACAAGCGCGCCGCCGAACTGGCCGCCACAGGGGCCGAGGTGATCGCCGCAGGATGCCCCTTCTGCAATACCATGTTCCGTGATGCCCTGGCGGCCAGAGGCGATGGCGCGCCGCAGCTCGTGGACATTGCTCAATTGGCCGCTCGCGGACTGCCGCGCAGCGGCGCCAGCTAAGATCAACCGGAGACCTCAAGCATGAAGATTCTTGTCGCCATCAAGCAGGTTCCCGAGCGCGATGCGCCGGTGCGCATCGGCGCGTCCGGCAAATGGATTGAAGAGGCGGACCTGCAATTCGCGCTCAATGAACCGGACGCCTACGCGCTGGAAGAAGCGCTGCAGCTCAAGGACAAGCACGGCGGCGAAGTGGTCGCGGTGAGTGCCGGGCCGGAGCGCGTGGGCTCTACGCTTCGTGAAGCCCTGGCCAAAGGCGCCGACCGCGCCATCCACATCGTCTGTGACGACCTGGGCGAGCGCGACGCTCTCGGCGTGGCGCGTCTGCTGGCCGGCGCTATCAAGCCCGAAGATCCCGACCTCGTGCTCACCGGCTTGCAGTCGGAAGACCTCGGCCATGGCCAGACCGGCGTTATCGTTGCCGAGCTCCTCGGGCTGCCGCATGCCACGTTGATCCTGCACGTGGAAAAAACCGAAACCGGCATCAAAGCAAAGCGCGAAATGGAGGAGGGCTGGTTTCAGTTCATCGAAACGTCCACGCCCGCCGTGCTCACCATGCAATCCGGCGGCAACAAGCTGCGCTACGCCACTCTGATGGGCATCAAGCGCGCCAAGACGAAAGAGATGCGCCAGATAGCTGCCGCGGAACTCGGCGCGGACGCCACGCCAACCGCAGTGTTGGAAAGTATCGTGTTGCCGCAGAAGAAGAAATCCACGCAGATGCTGTCCGGTTCGCCTAAAGAAGCCGCGGCGGCGCTTGTCGAAAAACTCAAAGCGGAGGCGCGTGTCCTATGAGCGGTGTCCTTGTAATTTGTGAAGAGCGCGCGGGCCGCATTGGCCGCACCAGTTGGGAAGCGCTCACGGCCGGGCAGCGGCTCAATGATGCCGTCACCGCGGTCGTCATCGGAGCGCAAACGGAGTCTCTCGCCGCGGAGGTCGCAGCCAGGCCGCTCGGTAAGGTCATTCGCGTCGAGCACACGCTGCTCGCCCCGTACACGGGCGATGGCTTTACCCTTGCCCTCGAACAGCTCATTCGCGCCGAGAAGCCGGACTATGTGGTTTTTCCACATACTTACCAGGTACGCGACTACGCACCAGCGCTGGCCGCGCGGTTCGGCCAGTCGCTGATCGGCGACGTAATTGGCATGGCCGAAGGCCCCGTCTTCGCTCGCCAGCTCATGCAAGGCCGCTTGCATGGCCAGTATCGGCCCTCCGGTAACGGCCCCTGCTTCCTTTCCGTGCAGGCCGGAGCATTCCCTGCCGAGGCAGCGGGCGCTGCTGCCGGCGCGGCTTCGCCTGCCATCTCGAACTTCGCGCCCACGCTCGATGCCGCCCAGATCCGCACCCGGCCCGGCGAGCCCTTCCGCGAGTCCGCACAGACCGTCGATCTTGGCTCAGCGCAGCGCATTGTGAGCGTAGGCCGCGGCATCAAAGACGCCGCCAATCTCCCGCTCGTCCAGGATCTGGCCGCGGCGCTCGGCGCCGAGCTGGCTGCCTCGCGGCCGATCTGCGATGCGGGCTGGCTGCCTATGGAGCGGCAGGTGGGCAGCTCCGGCCAGACCGTGGCGCCCAGGCTTTACGTGGCCGTCGGCATCTCCGGAGCCATCCAGCATCTGGTCGGCATGAAAGGTTCGCAGTGCATCGTCGCCATCAACAAGGATGTTGAAGCGCCCATCTTCGAGGTTGCCGACTATGGCATCAGCGGCGACCTGTTTGAAGTGGTTCCAGCGCTCACCGAGGCGCTGAAGGCAGCTCAGTAGCACGCCTGCGCCCGGTACACTGGATTTATGCACCCTCCGGTTCGACTTGTGGCGATCGACATGGACGGAACCCTGCTGCCAAGCTTTTCGCAGACGATGAGCCAACGCAACGCCAGGGCCCTGAAGGCCGCGCAACAGGCTGGAATCACGGTTGCCATCGCCACCGGACGGCGCACTGCCTATACGGAGCCCCTGCTCAAGGGGCTGAATCTTCGAGCGGATACGCCCCTCATTACGTCGAATGGTGCAGTGATACGAACTTTGGACGGCGACTCGATCGACCGTTCTCATCTGCCCGCACCGGTGGCGCGTGTTTTGTGCGGATTGCTGAGACCGTTCGGGACTGTCGTTTTTACCTTCGACCGGCCGGGGCACGGCGAACTGGTACTGGAGAACCTGGAGCAGGCCAACGGACGCATCGCATTGTGGGTGGAAGCCAACCGCAACGCCATCGAGGTCGTTCGTCCTCTGGAGCAGGCGCTCATGGACGGCGAAGACCCGATCCAGGGCATGGTGGCCGGAGGGATCGGCAGGATGAGAGAGGCGGAAAAGGCTCTTAAGGCAAGCGAATGGAGCAGCCGCTGCGAGTGCGTGCGGACCGAGTACCCGGCGCGCGATCTGGCCATTCTTGACATTCTGCCGCCCGGCATCTCAAAGGGCTGGGCGCTCAGAAAGCTCGCCGGCAGGATGGGTGTGGATCGCAAGGAGACGATGGCCATCGGTGACAACTGGAATGACGTGGAGATGCTGGAGTGGGCCGGCCAGAGCGTGGTGATGGGCAATGCAGCCACGGAGCTGCGCACCATGGCCAAAACGCGCGGCTGGAAACAGGCCCCGCCCAATGACCAGGACGGGGTAGCGGTGGTGCTGGAAGCGGTCCTGACGCGTCGCAGCAGACCCTCTCCGGCCCAGCTTTGACGGGATAACGATGGACGAGCGCAGATGTATTTGAAGTTTTCTCTCACGATCGTAACTGTGGCAGCGCTGGCGAGCCTTGCTTTGCCGGCGCGGGCGGTCGAGCGCGTGACCTTGCGGAACGGCTTTGCCATGACCTGCGATCATTACGCCGAGGTCCACGGCCACATGCGCCTCTACCTGAGCGCAGGAGAGGACAACTACATCGACATCTCTCCGCAGGACATTGCCGAGGTGCAGCCGGTTCCCGACCCGCCCGCGCCGCGCGCGCCTGTCACCGCCGCGCCAACTGCAGCCGCGGCGCCCCCCGCCAGCAATGCCAAACTCAATCCCGCGGATCTTAACGAAATCCTGGCCAGAGCCGGCCGTGAGCACAATCTGGACGTGGACCTGCTCGCCAGCGTGGTGAAGGCGGAGAGCGGCGGCAATGCCCGCGCCGTAAGCCCCGCCGGAGCCCAGGGACTCATGCAGCTCATGCCCGGAACCGCCGCCGAGCTGGGTGTAAAGAACACCTTCATGCCTGACCAGAATGTGCTTGGCGGCTCAGCTTATCTTGATGAGATGCTTACCCGGTACCGCGACAATCTCGCGCTGGCTCTGGCGGCCTACAACGCCGGCCCTGAAGCAGTAGACCGCTACCATGGCATTCCGCCCTACGCGGAGACACGCACCTACGTGGCACGCGTCATTCACGAGTTCAATCGCCGTGTGCTGGCGCGCGAGGCGCAGGCCCGCCGCGCATCCATCTCGGCGGGCTCCCGGCGGAAAAGCCTTGCTCCCTGAAGCATTTTCCCCGTCAACGCGGTCAAGACCTTAACATAGATTGCAGATACTTAGGCCAGGCCGCGGAACGGAGAGCGCTTGAAAAGAAAACAGTTCATCTTGACCCTGGTGGTCCTGGCAGCGCTGGTGGCGCTCGTTGTGTGGGGCCGCGACAGTATCCACTTCAATTTTGGCGTCTTTCGTTCCCAATTGGCGCTCGCGGATTGGCGCAGGATCGCCGTCGGCGTTGCCTGCATTTACCTCGGCTACGTCTTCCGTTCCGTGCGCTGGGCATTGCTGATCAAGCACAACAAGAAGGTGCCGCCACTCTCGCTTCTGAGTACTCAGGTGATCGGGTTTACCGCAGTGGCGCTGATCGGCCGCGTTGCTGATCTGGTGCGCCCGTACCTGGTCGCAAAGAAAGCCGATCTGCCGCTGAGCACTCAAATTGCGGTCTATATCGTCGAGCGGCTCTGCGATTTTGGCTCCATGGGCCTGATGTTCTCTGCCGCCATTCTCTTCGCGGCGCAGGGATCGCTGCCCCACCCTGAAATCGTAAGGAAGGCCGGAGGCTCGGCACTGGTGCTTACGCTCGGCGGAGGTCTCTTCCTGATTGTCGTGCGCCTCACCGGCAACGCGGTTGCCGTAGCGATGGAGCGCGCATTCGGGGTAGTTTCGAAGAAGCTGGGCCATGCCGTCGGGCAAAGGATTGGCGCCTTTCGCACCGGCCTGGACACCATGCGCACCTTCTCTGACTTTTGCGTCACCGCCGCGCTTTCGCTCGGCATGTGGTGCCTGATCTTTCTGGCTTATCTTGAGACGTCGCGGGCGTTCATCGCGAGCCCGCCGCTGGCGTCGATGACGCTGGCGAAATGCATGTTGCTGCTCGCCTTCAGCGGTGTGGCCAGTGTCTTTCAGCTTCCTGTTCTGGGATGGTTCACGCAGATCGGGGCGGTCGCCGCCGCCTTATCCGGCTTCTTTGGCGCTTCACCTGAGGCAGCTACGGCCTGCGCCGCCACGCTGCTGCTGGTCACCTTCCTGAGCATCGTGCCCGTGGGCCTGATCTGGGCTCAGTTTGAACACGTAAACCTGCGCAAGGTGGCCGCGGAAAGCGAACACGCCGGCGAAGAGCTTGCGGTTGCGGAGGCGGCGGAATCCACGGAGTGAAAACAACATCGCGCCGATTCTCCCGTCATGAGTAACGGATCGTCTCCGGCCCCACGGCTCCGCCGGTCATCAGCATGCTCATCGCCTGTTCCATCGTCAGATTCGTTTCAAGCACGCGTGTAAGAGGCAGCACCTGCAGAAAGGCTGATGTAGGGTTAATGGCGTTGGGCACAAGCACGGCAGCCAGTTGCTCTCCGCTGGTCGAATCGGTCAGCGTGCGCGTCAGGAAGCCCACGCTCTTCTGGCCGGCGATGGGAAAATCAATCAACACCACCCTTTGACTGGTCTCTTTCCGCGCCATCATGATGTCCAGCAGTTGGCGCACCGAGGTGTAAACCTTGGCCACAAACGGCAGGCGCTCAAGCACCGCCTCAAAGAGGCGAAAGGCCTGGCGGCCAATCACGAATGAAGTGATGCGGCCCACCACGTAGAGCAATAGCAGAGTAAGCACAATCGCCAGCCCTGAATCCAGCCACGGCTGGTTGGGCTGCGCCCTGGGAAAATACGTGTCAAAGATCCGCACCAGCGGCATCCCCTCTTTGGCCAGCGTACCCAGCACGAAGCTGAAGATCAGGTAGGTCACGAACAGTGGTCCGATAACAAGAACCCCTGCCAGAACATTGCTTTGCAGACTCCGAATCAGATGGCCCAAAACTCGTTTCACGCGCATCTCCTCGCTACGAGGATACGCGACCGGATGGCGGTGCGCGCCCTTTCGTCATGGATTGCGGGCGCCTGGAAATGAGAGAATCCGATCTACGGCGTTCCCATTTTTCAAAAACGAAGGACAGCCATGAATGAGTCAAAAGAAATCGACATGAACGATCAGGAGCATCCCCTGCGGGATGCCGAGGATCTTTCTCCGCGCATGCCTGCATCTCCGACCGCTCAAAACGACGCACGGCGTTTGTCCGCGGTTGCCTCTCCAAGGCGAGTATTCCCCGGCAAGCCGCAGAGCGGCCCCCACTCCGAAGAGATGCCGGGGATGAAGCGTGCAGTCGGCGCGCTGCGCATGGCGGTTCCGTTTGTACAGCGGCTTCTTCCGCTGCTCGATGGAAAGATCGGCACCGCCGTCTCCAATCTTCTGATTCCGCCTCCCCAACCCGCGCCGCCCCCAGTCAATCTCGCGCCGATTGGTGATGGACTGACCGATCTCCAGACCCAGCACAAGGAGCTTCGGGATCAAGTTGCGGAACAGAATGCATCGCTCAAGCGCATGGCAGAACAACTGGAAGCGCTCCGGGAAGCTGCAAATCGAAGCTCCGCAGCCCAGCAGGAACTTCGCGACGACCTGGAAGCCACGACCAAAAGATTCGGCGTGGTCGCCATCGCCGCGCTGGCGCTGCTAGCCGTCACTGTCGTGCTGAACGTGTTTCTGTTTCTCCGTGTTGATCACGTGCTTCGGTAATCCCCAGGTAGCAGTGCTCCCAGCGCCTGTGGAGGCGCGGCATCGATCTGCCTGTGCGCCCATGCTTCGCAGTGGCTACGAAAGACGCCCCGGATGGTGGTGACTATAGTAATCATTTACATATCATTCCACTAACAATTGCAGCGCACCGCACGCTATTTCATATTTTCAATCTTATTATTGACGATACAAATATCTTTTTCTCTGATTTTGCTTACTTTTGCGAAGTTTCTCTTGGTAGGTGTTGCCAGTCGTATTTTTCGAGGGCTACTATGCGCATAGTTTACAAAGTTCAGCCCGTATCAGTTGTCTAGGTCCGGGATTGTGTCCACTATGCAGTTATCCCTTCGTTCACAGAGCTTCACCAACAAGCGGCGCTGAGCAGCGTGCGTCAATGGAGTGTCTCGTCATGGCATGGTATGCCTACTGCATCGGTGAAAAGCAAGCATTTCCTGAGTTGGCCCGTCATCGCAAACCTGTTCCGATGGAATCCATCCACGGAGTGAGCGGCAATCAAGTCTTCCTTTACCCAGCCAGCGACCTCGCCGTAGTCGTCAGTGAACACAACGCCCAGGAAACCCTGAATCAGAAGTCGGGCGTAGACCACGCACGTGTGATCGCCGACTGCTTTCAGCACTCCACGGTGTTGCCCTTCCGCTTTGGAACCATCTTTCGGGACGATGAAACTCTTCGCAAGTCAATCCGCTCAAACCAGCGCCAGTTTCTCTCCAACATCGACAAGCTGCGCGGCAAGACCGAGATGCATTTGAAGATCTTTGTTGACGACTGCTGCACGCGCGAGGTCGACCGGCATCATCCCTCCGGAAACGTTGGGCGGCAATATCTGAGTAATCTGCGCGAGAACGCGGCACGCACGCGCGAGCGGCAAACACGCGCGCGCGCCGTGAGCTTCCAGATGCATCGGCAATTCCTGCCTCTGGATGAAGAAGTAAGTTGCAGGCTCACCGAGAGCGGCAAGATGGTGCTCGATATCGCCCATCTCATCGACCGCAAATGTGTGGAGCGCTACCAGAACAAATTCGCCACTACCAGCGCCATGATGCGGGAGTGCCAGATGCAGCTCTCCGGTCCCTGGCCGCCGTATCATTTTGTACATCGCCTGACGCGCCCAGCTCACTCGCAGCCGGCAGCGGCTGATCACCGGGAGGTTCTGCCAGTGCCTGCGGCAATGCCCGCCCTTGAGCCCGCCCCAGCGCTTGTATAAGCCGGCGCAAGTTGCCCTGCCCGGCACTCCAGATAAAGAGCTCCGGTCAATGCCGGGGCTCTCTTGTGCTTGAAGCGCGGCCTTGTCCTCAACGCTCTGCCTAAATTCCACCGCGGAACGGGAATCCATCGTACCGTCAATATTGCGGTCAATTAACGCCAGCTTACGGCCAGATGCCAGCGCAAATTGCGTTCCGCCGCCTTGCGGAGCACGCGCTCGTATGCATGGAGTTCTTTAAGCACCGGCAACGTCTCGGAACCGAGGGCAGTGGGAGACGCGATCAGAAAATCCATCAGTACCCGTACCGTGAGCAGCCCTTCAGAGGCCTCAAACCACTGCGGTCGTGGCAACACACAACCAGGATCCTGTCTTCCGCCACCTTGATCGAGCAGCAGCGCAATCGAATTCTCATCCGCGGAAAAAAAGGTGAGAAACGGACTCACCTTGAGCCGTTCGGCCAGCTTTTCCAGCGCGTCTTCATTCCGGGCCAGAGCCTGTCCGTTCACGAAGATATCAAAACCCGGATCTTCCCCTTCAACGACAATGTATAAGCTCGCAGCCATCCTTATGAGTCTAGTGTCGAAAAGAGCCGACGAACAGAAAAATCCCGCAAGGTCACCCAGACTGTCACTAGGCCGCCGCGAGCGATACGCTCACGCAGGACCAAGCCTGGATGAACGAAAATGTGCTGAAACAAAGGCCCGGACGATGAGTCCGGGCCTTTGCTTCCAGTGCCGTGCAACCAGCGGCTAGCTGTGGCTGCCGCCGCCCGGTCCGCGCCCGCCACCGGGCCTGCGGCGACGGCGACGGCGGTTGTTATTGGACGGACGTCCGCCGCCCGAAGACGGACCGGCATGAACCGGCGTTCCCTCGGTGCGGTTGAAGTTGGGTTCGCTCTCTTCGTCGAACTCCGCGCCTTCTTCCTCGTCGAAGTCTTCGCCGCCTTCGATCAGGATGGTGCTCTGATTGGATCGCGGCTGGCGCTCGTCAAACTCACTCCCGGGATTTCCGGAAGGAGCCGGCGCCTCGAATGACGCGGGAGCAGCGTCCTCTGCGGCGTCTGCGGAAGCCTGCGCCAGCTTGGCTTTCTGTTCCTTGATCAACGCCTTGCGGCTCAGCTTGATGCGGTTGCCCTCGATGGCCAGAACCTTGACCATCACCTGATCGCCTTCGCGCAGCTCGTCTTTCACCTCTTTCACGCGATGCTCGGCAATCTCGGAGATGTGCAGCAATCCGTCCGTGCCAGGAAATAGCTCCACAAAGGCGCCAAACTCCGCCAGCCGGACCACCTTGCCCAGATAAGTCTTGCCCACCTCGGGAACTGCGGTGACGTCATTGATCATCGCCATTGCCTTCTTCAGGCCATCGGCATCGCTGGAAGCAACGCTGACCTTGCCGCTGTCATCCACGTCGATCTTGGCGCCGGTCTGCTCAACAATGCCGCGGATGGTGGCGCCGCCCTTGCCGATCAGGTCGCGAATCTTGTCGACCGGAATCTGGATGGTCTCGATGCGAGGCGCATACTGCGAGCGTTCCTGCCGCGGTCCGCTGATTGCCGCGTCCATCTTGTCCAGCAGGAAGAGCCGGCCCCGTCGCGCCTGTTCCATGGCCTGCTGCAGGATCTCGCGGGTCAGCCCGCCGATCTTGATGTCCATCTGCAGGGCGGTGATTCCCTTGCGCGTGCCGGCAACCTTGAAGTCCATGTCGCCGTAGTGGTCTTCCGCTCCGGCAATATCGGTGAGGATCGCGTAGTTGTCGCCCTCCTTCACCAGCCCCATAGCTACACCGGCGACGGCACCGCTCAAAGCAATGCCGGCATCGTAGAGCGCCAGGCTCGCGCCGCAGACCGAAGCCATTGACGATGAGCCATTGGACTCCAGAATGTCCGACACAATGCGGATGGAATAGGGCGACTCATCCGCGTTGGGAAGAACCGCGGAGACAGCGCGCTCAGCCAGAGCGCCATGACCGATTTCGCGCCGGCCCACGCCGGACATACGGCCAGTTTCACCAACGCTGAAGGGTGGAAAGTTGTAGTGAAGCATGAAGTTTTTCCTCTGCTCGCCTTCATAGCTTTCCAAGCGCTGGCTCTCGTCCGGAGTTCCCAGCGTGGCCGTGACCAGGGCCTGCGTCTCGCCGCGCGTGAAGAGCGCCGACCCGTGCGTGCGCGGCAATACGCCGGTCTCGATGCTGATGGGGCGAATCTCATCGAAGGCGCGGCGATCCGGGCGAATCCGGTCCTTGGTTACTTGCTCGCGGAAGATCCGCTCGCGGAGATGCTCGTAGTAATGCGCCAGCTTCTTTTTGCCCTCCGCATCCTCAGCGGGCAGCCCGGCGGCCAGTTCGTCCTTGATCTGCTTGATGAGGGCGTAACTTTCTGTCTTGCCGTGCGTCTTGGTGTCGAGGGCGTCCTTCAGGCGATCGCCGATCTTCGCCTTGAGAGCCTCGTAATAGACTGTGTCGAACTCTGGCGGAGTGAAGCTGCGCTTGGACTTGCCCGCCTTGGCCACCAGATCCTCGATGCCGGCAACAATCTTCTTAATCTGTTCATGCGCAAACTCGATGGCAGCCAGCACCACCTCTTCGGTCTCTTCCTTGGCGCCTGACTCGATCATCACAATACCGTCTTTGTGACCGACGACCATGATGTTGACTGTGGTAAGAGCGCGCTCGGCGTAGGTGGGATTGACGACAAATTCGCCATTCACGCGGCCAATCCGCACTGCTCCCACCGTGGTGCCGAAGGGGATGTCGGACAGAGCCAGCGCGGCGGCCGCGGCGTTGATTGCAACCACATCCGGATCGTTCTCCTTGTCGGCGGAGAAGACCAGCGCAATGATCTGCGTCTCGTTCCTGAAACCGTCAGGAAAGAGAGGTCGGATGGGCCGGTCTATCTGGCGGGCGGTCAGGATCTCCTTTTCGCTGGGCCGGCCCTCGCGCTTGATAAAGCCGCCGGGGATGCGCCCGCCGGCATAGGTGTACTCGCGGTAGTCCACGGTAAGGGGGAAGAAATCGATGCCCTCTCTGACGTCGGGTGAAGCCACGGCGGTGGCGAGAACTACGGTTTCTCCCGTGGTGACCAGTGAGGCCCCGGATGCTTGCTTGGCCATGCGGCCGGTCTCAAAGACCAAACGCTTGCCGCCGGCAAGTTCGACGGCGATTTCATGCTTGTTAGACATAGTGTCCTCTTTTCATTGTGTTCGCTTGGGAAATTCGTGGAAGGAAGGCGCCGCATGGCGTGGAGATGACAGCAGGACGCGCCGATACACCTAACGTGTACGCGGCAGCGGATTCTCCTGATCTGTCTGGATGATTGTGAGGCCGGACTGCGCACAAGCGATAGCTGTGCGCAGGCCCTGGCAGCGAATGAAATTCGCCAGGTACGCCTTGGCCCCAGATTCTGCGGGGAATGTGGGCCATGACCAATGTCCGGTCTGGGCGCTTCCGGGTCAATGCGGACTTTCTGATTACTTGCGGATACCGAGTTTGCCGATCACGTCGCGGTAGCGATCCGAATCGTGCGCTTTCAGGTAGTCCAGCAGACGGCGGCGCTTGCTCACCAGCATCAACAGTCCACGCCGGGATGCGTGGTCCTTGCTGTGGGTTTTGAAGTGCTCGGTCAATTCGCCAATCCGCTCACTCAGAATCGCGATCTGGACCTCCGGAGAACCGGTGTCCGTGTCATGGGTGCGGAAGCGTGCAATCACGTTAGTTTTCTTCTGGGTCGCCAGCACGGCGTGTGTTGCTCCTCTTCTTTTCTCGAATCCACTCTTCAGTGTCTATTGTGAGATTACCATGAATGGACCCTGACTGGAAATCAAAACCCGCAAAGGAACCATCGCGGAAAGCTATAGCCATCAACGCGCTCAGACGCGGCACGGCGGTTCGTTGAGACGCTCCATTTGCAGCCTGGTCTCGCGTTCCCGCGCCTATTGCTGTGCCGGCCCCAGCCAATAATTCGCCCGTGCCACGATGCGCGCCCCGTAGTCCTGCTTCGTCCGCACCCGGATGGTATGCAGGCCGGGTGCCGGATTCGAAGGGCTGAAGGAAATCAGGTAGCGATTGCGCACGTGCTTGGCGGCATTGACGACACGCTGCTCGAATCCCTTGTCACCTGCGAAACTGGTGTATTCTCCCCCGCTCATCTGGGCAATCTCTTTGGCCACGTTCTTCTTAAATGCCTTCACGATCATCACCAGGGCGGAAACCATGTTCATGGTGGGATCCTCGCCGGGACTTTTCACGTCATGCGTGAATTCAGCGCGCGAGGGTGAAAACGAGATGCTCATGACCAGCACGTCGGACCGGCCGATCTTCCCGATCAACTGCACCGGCTTGGTGTGCTTGCTGCCGTGATCGCGCCTCTCGCTGATCAGTAGCAGGACCCGCCTGAATCGTTCCGGTTGCGTATCCAGCAGATCGACCCCGTAACTGATGGTGTCGAGGATGGCCGCGCCGCCATCGCCCGGCTGGAGGTTTTCGAGGGCATTCTCCACGTCGGCCTCCGAGTGCGTATAGTCGCAGATCAGGTGCGGCGCCGAATCAAAACCAATGAGGGCAGCCTCGCTTCCGGGGGAGGCAAGAAAGAGATCCAGCAGCGGACCCATCCTGGCAAGCTTGCCGAACTCGAGCACGCTCGCGCCGCCCAGTTCGACTGCCACCACCAGCGCCACCGGCGCCGTGTCCATCTCCGGCTGAACCCGGATCTTCTGCGGCACTCCATTGTCTTCCAGGACAAAATCACTTGGTTTCAGGCCGTAAAGGATGCCGCCGCCGCGCTTCTCCACCAGTGTGGGAACCAGCACTTCCGTTGTCGTCACGCGCAGTGTGGGAGCTTCCTGCTGGCGAGGCATCGGCTTCGGAGGCTCAATCGGGGGCAGCTTTTGAGCCGTTGCCGCCGCGGCGGATCCCAGAACCATCGCCGCCGACAGAATTGCCAAACCGGGTATTCCAATTCTCACGATCCAAATGACTCCAGACTCCATCATAGGGAACTCCGCCCCGTTCAGGCCCGCTTGCGCACCTCGCGGTGCAAGCGGCCCGTCCAGGCAAGAAAATCCAGCAGTTCCCGCCGCGAAGCCCAGAAAAATCCCAGGAAGCCGCGCGCCGTAAGCCCCTCAGCCCATTGGCCGGAATACGTTTCGACCCGCCAGCGCAGGTACTCGCTGCGCCACGGCGCCAGCCGGTGGCCCCGCGTCGCATTCCAGAGGAAACGGATCGGAGCGAACAAGATCATACCCTTTCCAAGTTGAGTATAGATGGCCGCGGCTCAAACTTTGGAATGTAGGCTGGCTACAGCTTGTCAAAGAGGCTCCCCGAACCCAGTTGCGAAATCACGCTCATCAGCGCCGTTTGCTGCGTCTCCGCCAGGGAAAGCTGTGTAGCCACCTGGGCCGCATCGGCCTGCATCAGGTTCGTCTGGGCCGTGGTCAGTTGCGTCTTCTCGCTTGTCACCGAGTCAGAAGCAGCCGTAAGCCGGCTAATTGAGTCATCGATGACGACGCGCTGCTGCGAGAGATAGCCGAGGGCGGTATTGAGCGAGGCGGTATCCGCAGCGGCCTGCGCGGCGTTGACGGTGCCGCTGGCGTAATCAGCGACGAGGTTGTTCAGCGCGCCAAAGACGCTGTTCGCGCCGCTCCCCAAAAAGATCTGGTCGCCGGGCACATTCAATTGAACACGCTGGCCGTTGGGCGTCTCGATATAATTGACACCCCCGTCGCCGCCGTAGCTCGTGACGGCGGGAGACGACGCAGTAGAAGTGCTGAAAGGAGCAGTGGAACTCTTGCCGCCTGCAAAGATGTATTGCCCCTGATAGCTGGTATTGGCCAGCGACTGCACTTCATCGAGAATGCCGGAGATCTGGCTGGCAACCGATTTGACATCGCCTGGACTCATGGTGCCGTTGTTGGCGCTCGTCGCCAGCGAGATCGCCTGCGTAAGCTGAGAGACCACGCTGCCCAGAGCAGAGTCCGCCACCTGCAACCGGCCCTCCACCAGACTGGAGCTTTGCGTGAAGGTGTCATCCCGCTGGATCTGGTTGAGCAGCAGCACGTTCTCCCCGGCGGCCAACGGATCATCGCTCAGCGAGTTCACGCGCACGCCGCTTGACAGCTCCTGCGACCATTGCTGCTGCCTGAGCTGGGTCTGATCAAGCGCATTGGCCAGGTTTGAGACATAGTTCGGATCTACCCGCATGAGTTCTCTCCAAGAAAAAGCCGGCTGCCAGCTTTCAGCCGCCTGCTCACCCTCTGTTGCATCAAGAGACCGCAGTTTGCACACCCAGATTCAGCGCCGACGCAATCACGGTATTGAGAATTGTGAACACCTCTGATGCCGCCTGATAGCTTCGCTCGAACTGCTGCAGCGATGCCGCCTCGTCGTTGAGATTCACACTGGAAAGTGCGTTGTTCTGCGTCTGGAGCTGCGTCACCGAGGCATTCTGCGCGGTGTTCTCGGTCTGCACCTGCGCAACCGTCGAGCCCAGAGTCGTCACAAAGTTAGAGTAGTAACCCGAAGGAGTCAGCCCGCCCAGAAGCGTCTGCCCGCTCGCCAGAGTCGTCCCGCCGGGCAGCGTGAGTCCGCTCAGAATCGGCGGATCCCCAAGATCGGCCAGGTCGGCCATCGCCGTCGCGTTCGCGTTGTCGCCCGTCGCCGCTCCCGCCGCGGACGCCGCAATCCGGCTGGGGTCGGTCATCACAACGCTCATTGCCGCCGCGCTGCCCGCCACCTGCGTGGGACTTGAAAAGATATCGGCGCCGCTTGTCCCGTTCAAGTCCGTGCCCGCATGGTTCTGGGCATTCACCTCAACCGAAACGCCATACGCCAGTTGATCGAGCGAGCCGAGTACGTTCGGAATGTCCTGGTCGCGTGCCGTCAGATACCCGCCCAGTTCGCCGCCCCCGCCGGCCAGTTGCGTGGTCACATCCGTCGTCCCCAGAAAGAAATGCGTAACGCCATCGACTGCTCCAGTCGTCAACGGAACGGTGGTCCCCTCGGAGACCAGCAACTGGCCGGAGGTCGTCGTAATCGACAAGCCATTGCCGCTCGTCGTCACCTGGTTGATCCCGATGAGTTGCGAAAGCTGGCTCAGATCCTGCTGGCGCATGTCTTCGAGAGCGCCGGCATCGCGGCTCGGCGAGGCGGATTCGATTTGCAGATTGAGTTGTGCGATCTCACCCGTCAGTGCATTCACCTGGGTCGCCGCCCCGGCAGCCTCCTGATTCAGCGCGGCACTTTGCGAGTTCAGACCGGCAGCGGCATTGGAGATATCACCCGCCAGCGTAGACGCCGTGGAAAGCACCTGCTGGCGGAGCGCATTGTTGGTTGGATCTGCTTCCAGAGACGAGAATGAGCTGAAGAAGCTGCTGATATCGTTTCCTATATCGCCAGCGCTCGAACCAGCTGAACCCGTGTCTGGCGTAAAGAGCGCCTCAATCGAGTTCAGTGCCGCCAGCCGCGTTCCCGAGGCCGAGGCCAGTTGTTGCTGCTGGTCCAGGCGGCCGGTCAGCACGCGATCCCGCACCGAGGTCGCGCCCGTCTCCGTCACGCCCGCCCCATTGGCGATCCCGTTGATCACAATGGGCGGGTTCTCCTGCCAGTTGGGCGTCTCCCGCGTGTATCCGGAAGTGTTTGCGTTCGCGACGTTGTTGGCCACCACGTTCAGCGCCGCCTGATCGGCGTCCAAAGCCTGCGTGATTAATCCGAATGCGGAGCTAATTGTCCCCATGCCTGCTCCTCGTGCCATTCCGGTCCCAGCCTGCCGCCTGCCCGTACTCAAACCGCCCTTCACGCAAATCACGCAAGCGCCGCATGACGCCCAAATTCGCGCGGGTTGCACCGAGGACACGCTCCAACACCGCCATCTCCCCCGTGGCCTCGCGCGCCTGGCAAGCCAATCGCCTCCGCTGCCCCGCATGCATGGCTTCCAGATCCCGGTTCAGCGCCTGGCACGACAATGCCAACTCCTCAAGCCTGTCCGCGTCCAGAAGAGCCAGCGCCCGCGATGCTTCCGCTACCAGATTCCTCAGCGCTGGTTGCTCCCCGCGCTCTTTGATCCCATGCATCGCTCGCATTCCTTTCGCTCCCGCCGCAATCCATCCTTGCCGTTTCCGTCGCGGATGGCCCCCAGGTCAGCCGCGAATCAGCGCTCCGCCCCCAGCATGGCGTCCACCAGCCTGGAAGCCACCGCCGACGCCGGCACATGGTAGATCCCCGCAGCCAGCGCCGTCTGAATCGCGGCCACCTTGTCCGCGCGCACGCCTGCTTCCGACGCCGCCAGCGAAACCTTGCTTCCCGCGCTGCTCAGCGTCGCCTGATCCGTACCCAGAATCTCTCCCGCAGCGCTTGAAGTACTCTTCGGTGCAGCGGCTGCAGGCGCCGCCTGAGCTGGTCCAAGAATTGATCTCAATCCATCCAGTCCGTTGCGAATGTCCATACGCATAGCCCCTTACCGGGTTCTATCGGCAGTTTCGTCGAGGACTGTAGCTATCGAGGCGATCTCAAGTTGATTTTGCTGTGTACATTCCTGGTTCCCTGCCCGGCTTTGTTGATTGCGCCGGAATGGGAGAGATCCTGTACGATGCGGTCCGCAATCCCAAAGCCTCCCTGCTCGCTCAAAGCCCGTCCCAGCGCCTCCGACGCGTACTCCGTCAGCGCTCCGCCCGATCCGGAACCGTCTTCTCCCGTCAGGGCATCGCCGGCGGTCATTGGCTTCAACAATTCCTTCATGATTTCAGCCTCAAACTCATGAACTGCAAGCACTAAACGCGGCGCATTTCCACTTGCCGGCTGCGCCATCCTTGCGTCCCCGCCTATAGAAGCGAGATGCATCCCCCTGCTCCTTCCTTGCGTTCTCGTACCCTGCCGCTAAAGCACTTCGAGGTCGGCCTCCAGGGCGCCGGCCTCCTTCATCGCCTGCAGGATCGAGATCACGTCACGCGCGCCCGCACCGATCCGCTGCAACTCCTGAACCAGATCCTCCACTGTGGCTCCCTCCTTCAGGTCAATGCGGTTCACCGGCTTGTCATCCGACTGCACCGTCGTCTGCCGCACCACCTGCGTGGCTCCTGAAGAGAAACCGTTGGGCTGCGAAACCTCAACCTGCGAGATCACATTTACGCTCAGCCCGCCATGCAGAATCGAAACCGGCTGCAGACGTACCGTGCCGCCAATCACCACCGTTCCGGTCCGCTCATCCACGACCACGCGGGCGCGTGGATAGACCTCAACCTGGGTGCCCTCCACGCGATCAAGCAGTGCCGCCACATCCTGCCCTGGCGCCGCCGCGACTGCCACGCGTCGGCTATCAACAGCACGGGCACTGGCCGATCCGAGGGTTCTGTTGATGGCCGCGGCCATCTGCTCGGCCGTATGAAAGTCGGCATTGTTCAGCACGATGACGATGGTGCGCATATCCTTCAGGTCGAAGGGCACCGTCCGCTCCACCAGCGCACCGTTGGGAATGCGCCCCGTGGTGGGATGATTCATCTGCTGGGCATTGCCTGCCGCCGCGACCATGTAGCCGCCCAGCACCAGCGAACCCTGGGCCTGCGCATAGATCTGCCCATCCGGACCGTAGAGCGGGGTCATCAGCAGGATGCCGCCCTCCAGCGAGCGCGCATCGCCAGCCGAAGAGACCGTTACATCGATCCTGGAGCCGGGCTGGCTGAAAGGCGGCAGCGTGGCCACCACGAAGACACCGGCCATGTTCTTCACCTGCATATTCATCGCACTCAGGGTGCCAGTCTGAGGAACGGTGATTCCCATCCGCTCCAGCACGGAAAGCAGCGTCTGCGCGGGAAAAACCGTCTGCTGGCTGTCGCCGGTGCCGCGCAACCCCACCACCAGGCCGTAGCCCACCAGCTGGTTTTCGCGAATCCCTTCAATGCTCGCCACATCCTTCACCCGCGCCAGCCGCGGCGTGGGCGCAGGCTCGGACCACGCCGGCAAGGCAGCCAGCACCAACGCCACGCCCGCCGCCCGCGTAACCTTCGCGACAACGAACCTCCGGATTTCGAACATTCGCATTCCGAGCACCCATCTCCCCATCGGCAACCTCAACCCCTGTCCTTTTCCCCTTGCTCCCTGCTCCCTGCCCCCTGATCCCTGTTCCCTTTCCGTTAAAACACCACCAGCTTTTCCAGAAAGCGCACCAACGGGCTTTGCCGGTAGGTGGAGTCGTTGACGATGCCCTTGCCGGTGACCTCAAGCTCCAGATCGGTCATGGCCGTGGACAGCACCTGGTTTTGCGCGCTCACGTCCTCCGGACGCACCAGCCCGCGCAGCCGGATCAGTTGGGTCTGCTGCGAGAAAGTCAACTGCCGTGTCGCTTGGACCACCAGCATGCCGTTGGGCAGCACATCCACCACCTCCGCGCCGAAGGTCGTCACCAGGCTGGAGTTGGTCGTGCTCTGGCCCTGAGCGGTCAGCCCGGAAGCCGCGTTCATGCCGACCAGATTCTGCAAGTTGTTCGAAGTCTTGAGCGCTCCGAACAGGGACGTCAGCCCGGAGTTGGCGCTCGACGAACGGGAGTTTTTCACCTGGCCGTCGGTTGATGCCTCCAGACTCTCGGTCACCACAATCGAGATCACATCGTGCAGCCGGAATGCCTTGGCGTCGGTGCTCAGCCGCACCAGCCTGCCCTCCGGCGACCAGATGGAACCCGGCGTTCGGATCTCCGCCGCCTGTTGCTCTCGTACCCGCTCGACGTAGGACTCGAGCGCCGTCTCCGGCGGCGTGGCCCTGGTCAGCCCCGCCTTCGATCTCTTCCCGATATGCCCCGGGAATCCCCGGGCCGGCACCGCGCACAGGCAGAGCGCGATGACCCATGGAGCAGCTTTCATGGCCGTACTCCCCAATCCGGCGCAAGCGCCGCCCGGCCCGGCCCCTGAGCTACCGCGCGCACCACCTTGCCGCCAACTTGCAGCCGCACCCGGAAGGCAGCCCCCGCCACCGCCGGCTCTAAAGCTACTGCCTCCAGACGCACATCAACGACGGCCGTATTCTCCTCGACGATCAGCTTTTCCCCGGCGCGAATCGCGGGGGCGAAGCTCTTGAGCCCGTCCGGCTTCGCGCCACCCACCTTGGCCTGCCGGGGCTCAGCGCTCTGGCCTGCCGCCAGCACCAGACGCCCCGGGCCACCGGGGTTGCCGGGGTCGCGCAGAAGCAGCCAGCGGTTGCCGTTCTGCGGATCGTCAATCTCCCGGACCACAGCTCCCGCGGATTCCTCCTGAACAGCTATCCACGCCGAGGTCAACGGCACGCGCGGCCAGCCGCGCGTTAGCCCGTCTGTCTGCGCAATTGCCGGGAGCGCCACCAAAGCCACCTGACCCAGACACGCCTTCCATCCCCTCATCCTTTTGCCCCTCCAGTGGTCAATTACTAAAGAAATACATGCAATTTATTGCGCCATGTTATTGACTTGCGAATACATGTCGTCCGCGGCTTTGATGACCTTGGAGTTCGATTCGTAGGCCCTCTGCGCCAGCACCATCTGGACAAACTCCGCCACGACGTCCACATTCGAGTTTTCAAGGTATCCCTGCTGCAGAGTTCCCAACCCCTGCGGACCGCCGGGGTTGTCAAGCAGCGGATCGCCGGAGCTGAGCGTCGCCCGCAAAAGGTTCGATCCCACACTTTCAAGGCCACCTGGATTGGGAAAGGTCGCCAGTTGGATCTGACCGAGCTGCGAAGGGTTCTGCTGGCCGGGCAGGGTTGCGTTCACCACTCCATACTGCGTGATGGTCACCGACGTGGCGTTGGGAGGAATAGTGATACTGGGCACCAACGGATCGCCGTCGGTGGTCACGATCATCCCCTGGTTGTTCAGATGAAACTGGCCGGCGCGGGTATAGGCAATCGTCCCGTCGGGCCGTTGCACCTGAAAAAATCCGGCGCCTTCGATGGCAACGTCCAGTGAGTTGTCGGTCTCATTCAGAGAACCCTGGGTATTGATGACCTCGGTCGCCGCCGATTTCGTGCCCAGGCCGATCTGCAGCCCGGCCGAGATCGTCGACTGGCTTTGCGCCGCGCCCGGCGTGACCAGGTTCTGGTAGATCATGTCCTGAAACTGGAGGCGCAACTGGCGAAAGCCCGTGGTGGACGAGTTGGCCAGATTGTTGGCAATCGTATCCAGGTTCATCTGCTGTGCACTCATGCCGCTGGCGGCCGTATACAAGGCTTGAATCATCGTTTCTCCGTTCTCAGTTACCAGTTACTAGTTATCAGTGGTCAGAGATCTGCCACAGTTCATCAGGCATCCGCGTTCGCAGCTTCTTCCAGCGTTGAGGTAGTTTCCAGGACATCCCGGAAATCTCTGATAATCGTTCATCCCATGAACCTCCCCGCAAGCACTGACAACTGCTCCCTGGCCCCTGATCCCTGTTCCCTCAAAACTCACACTCTCGGCAAATCCTCGGTCGCAAATTTATTGAACTCGGTGTGGAAGACGGTCAGTGCCCGCTGCATCATCTCGGCCTCGCGCTGCATCACGACCAGATCCAGCGAGCCCTGCACAACATCCTGATTCGCCGCCTCGACCGCCCCCTGATGCACGGAAGCGCTCGATGAGATGACCGGCTTGACGCCCTGCGGCGCGACGTAGCGGTCAGACCCTTCGGGCGTGAGTTGCGTACCGGTGGGAAAAGCAAAGACGCCCACCGTGGCAACGGCGCCGCCCGCCACCGAAACCACCCCGTCCGCGCCTACCGTCACCGCGCCCGGCGGAATCGGAATCGGCTTACCGACCGCCGAAAGGACCGGCTCGCCCGCCGCCGTCACCACCTGCCCGCTCCGGCCGCGGTGGAAGCTGCCGTCTCGCGTGTAGCGGATTCCGTTGGCCGTCTGAATCGCAAAGAATCCCGCGCCTTCAATGGCCAGGTCGAGCGGATTGCCGGTCTGCTGGAGCGCGCCCTGGCCGAGATTGAGCCGGTCACCGCCCAGAAGTCCGTAATTGTTCACGGTTTCGCCCAGTTGCGAATCCGCCGCACCCTGCCCAAGCAACACGGAGCGAAAGTACTCGCGCTCCGCGCGGTAGCCGGGCGTCTGCGCGTTGGCCAGATTCGACGCCGCCGTATCCAGCGCCTGCGTCCTCGCTACCAGCCCGGTCATCGCCGCATAGTAGCCGCTGTCCATCGAATGCCTCCTGCAGGAAGGGATCGTGCAGAAGGCGTGCCGAAATCGGGCAGAGAAGATTAGAGGGAGATCATGGAACGGATTCAGGACGGTTGGAAAAAGGGAGTGCAGCCGACTCGTAGGAATCAGTGATGCAGGCCGGTTTGCTCCAGCGGGGCCCGAATCAGAAATATTCGAGATGAGCGACCCAGCAACGCCGGGCTCGCCTTCACCCATCTATCCCCGGGGACATGAAAGGCGGAGCATTATCGCAGTCCGTCACAGACGATGGTGACCGCGAAGCTGGCGCCGTCGAACCGGTAACGATGCCGCAACTGAAACTCGGGCGCCTGCACATGCAGCCGGTAGTCGCTGCCGGTAATCACAGCCGGGACCGACAATCCGCAGTGAGCCGCCAGCTCCGGCACCTTGCCCTTCCAGGCTCCGGCCAGCATGTTGCAGATTTCGCCGACACCGTCCTTCACGATGTCGTCGACCTCCGCGAATTCCACGCCCGTCATGCGCCCGGCGATCGCAAGCGCGGCGCTGATCCCCATACTGAAGACGCAGGCTCCGCTCAGCGCTCCGCCAAAGCCCACTACCGCGGTCACCGCCTCCGGCTCCTGAGCGAGCGGTCCCGGCTCGCGGGTGCAGTGTACGCCCAGCATCAGATCGAAGACCTCTTCTATGGTTGCATCCAGATTCCGCGGATCGGCAATCAGGCCCACGGATTCACGCAAAGATACCGGCATCCCATCCCCCATTTCGCCTTTGGCGCTCTCAGGCCGCCGGCAAGAACTGCGCCGCGCACCACGCGGCCGCGCTGCGCTTTCCGGCCTCCGTCTCCTTCACGCGAGCAACGGCAGCACCCGCTCCTTCACCTGCTCGGCCGTAAAGGGCTTGCGGATATATCCACGCGCCCCGGCCAGGATCGCCTGCTTCACATGTTCCTCGCTCGACTCAGTCGTAATCATCACCACGGGAACGCCGGGAGCCAGATTGCGGGCGCGGATCTGACGCAGAAACTCCAGCCCGTCCATCGCTGGCATATTGATGTCGGAGAGGATCAGATCCACCTGCTTCGCCTTGAGCAGTTCCAACGCCTCAGCACCATTGCCCGCTTCATGGACTGGCTGCAGGTCCAGCCCTGCCTGGCGCAGCGCACGCTCCACAATCTTGCGCATCACCGAAGAATCGTCCACGATCAGAGCTCGAATCTCGCTCATGCACTGGCTCCTTTGCTGGATGGTCTATCGGCCTTCGCCGCGATTCCATGAGCGGGCCCGCAACCGGCATCAGAACGATCCGATCGAACCGATCAGATCCCGAACGCCGTTCACTTCGGGCAGCGGCCCGATCTGCGGGCGCAGCCACATGCGGAGCCAGAGGCAGCCGTGGACACGGACCAGACGCGACTCGGCCGGCTTATTTTTTTCAAGCGCCCTCGAAAACGCCTGCGCTAGCGCCGCCTCTGAAACCGCCTCAATCAGTTCAGCCGGCGGAAAACCCGATTCCAGCATGCGCACGTGCGCTTCGCGAAAGTGCGCCTGCTGCACGATCCCGCTCTCGACCCGCAGCCCCGTCATTTGCTCCACGCCAAAGGCCAGCGCCGGGTCAAGGCCCTGCTCGAATCCCAGGTAAAGCAGTCTGCCCGCCGCAACGCGCAGCGGGAGCGCCCCAAATGCCTCGACAAACAGCCGCGGCATCGCAGTTGCGAGCCATTCAGGCGCGTGCTGTTCCAAAGGCAGCACCGGGCAACTCCATTGCAAAGCCAGCGCCCTGGTCACCACGGGCTCGCTGACCGCATGCTGGCGGACCAGCCACTCGCCCAGTCTGCCTTTTCCCGCCGCTTTCTGGGCCTCCAGAGCCCGGCGCAGCTGGCTCTGCGTGATCCAACCCTGTTCCAGCAGGATCAGGCCGATCGGAATGCGATGGCGATGCGCCGCGATCCGGCCCGTTCCACGTCCGGAGACCTCGCGATGCAGCGCCGCCTCCACCCTGGCTCGCGTGCACTCCGCCGAGCAGCTCCAGCCGCCCTCGAACATCGGCGTCGAACGGCTTCGCCAAAGCTGCAGCCAGCCGGAGTTGCAGCCGGGATGAGCGCAGGTGGCAAAGAGCCTCGACGGCCTCCCCGGCGAAACAGCACTGCGCCAGCCTGACGATTCCCCCAGCGACTCTTCGCTTGCAAGGCTCGCCACCGGAAGCCGTCCCTCCCGGGTACGCGGGCTTCGCTTCAGAATAGGCATCGTATGCTCTCCAGACGCTTTTTGGGTTCGGCCACCTCGCTCACGCGCAGGCCGAAGTTGCCGTTCACCAGCACCACCTCGCCGCGCGCCACAATCTTGTCGCCAATGATCAGATCCACCGGATCGGAGACGTGCCGGTCCAGTTGCACCACATCTCCCGGTCCCAGGTCGAGAATCTCCCCGAGCGGCATCTCGCGCGAGCCAAAGCGCAGTGATGCCTCCAACTCCACATCGAGCAGCAATTCCAGCCCCGGACTCAAGGCCCGTGGCGTCCGCTCCAGCTCGGACGCAAGGCTCGCACCGGATTCGGCTGCTCGCGTTTCATCGCGGACCAGGATCGTCCACGAGCGATCGCCGGAGCTTAACTGAAACGCGCGCGAAACCTCGATGCGCCCGGAAACTGCCTCGAACTTTTCCAGCCGACACTTCTTTCCTGCCGTGGCGAGAAGATCTCCGGCTGCGGCCTCGGACGTCTCACGCAACAGCTCGCCCCATCCGGCCTTCTGATCCACGCCTTCCCCCAGCAGCGGAGCCGACAGGATCGCGCCATCTAGAGAAACCGTAAACCACCCCTCCACATCCCCGGCCAGGAAGGCTGCAAAGCCAAACGAGTCCTCCCTCGGAGGCTCAGGCGGGGCCTCGGCGAACCCGGGCTCTCCAGACAGTGCCTGAGGGAATAATGCCGCGGCCGCGATCGTCCAAGATTCCAAATAACTCTTCATCTCTCCACCTCAACCAATGTGCGCTCCACGCGAGCTCCGCGATACGCGCCAAGCCGGATCGCCTGCGCGCTGGCGAGTACCTGGCCGCCCACGCGCAACACCGGATCGGTGCTGGCCGGCAGGCCAAGGTCAAGAACGCTTCCGGGCTCCAGAGTTTCAAGAGCGCCGGCCACCAGCCGCACCGCCGGCAGTTGCAGCGAGCCGCCGAAGCGGATCCGCCGCGCCACCGCCTCGACCCGCGCGCGCGCCTCGCCGGTGTGACGCCGCCTGCGCCCCCAATCCGAGGTCAGCCTGCGCAGGATGGTGTTGGCCACCACTGCGGGAAAGGCCAGGTTGAGTAACCCTGAACTGTGCGGCATGCGGATTTCAAAACTCAGGCAAAGCGTCTTTTCCGCCACCGAGATCACCCGCGCCACCTGGGTCTGCATCTGGCGCCGTTCGAAGTTGAAGCTCAGGCCCACCGGCTGCCAGGCCGCCGTCAGCTCGCGGCAGATGATCTCCACCACGCTCCCCAGGATTGATTCCTCGATGTCGGTCAGCTCGCGCAACGGCCCATCCCTGCCCTCGCCGCCCAGCAGCAGGTCGATGATGGGCGGCGCCAGCCCCAGGTCCAGTTGCAGCACCGAAAGCGCTCCCAATGGCTCCAGCCGCACCGACGCCACATAGCTGATCTCGGGAATGCGCAGCAGAAAATCATTGAAGAGGATCTGCTCGGCCGAAACCAGATTGACCTGAAAGCGCGTGCGCAGCCACGCGGCCAGATTGTGCGTGAGATTGCGCGCGAACAGGTCATTGAGCAGGCTGATCGCGCGCAGCTGATCATTCGAAATCTGCCCGGCCGAGGAAAAACTGTAAGGCACGACCCGGGCCCGCACATCCGCGGCCGCCGCGGCCGAAGTCGAACTCCGCGCCGCCTCAAAGAGCGCGTCGATTTCATCCTGCTTCAGTGTCTTTTCCGCCAATTCCGTCCCTCCCACCGTTTTGCCTCGCGCGGATTCGCCTGGTCATCAGCTTTTGCCGGCTTCGCTCCGCCATACCGCGCGCCGCTGGCG
>JAJZVZ010000035.1 GCA_021846945.1 Acidobacteriota bacterium
CCGGCGTGTTGGGTGTGATGACGAACTTACCACCCGGCTCCTCAAACAGAACGTTCAGCACGCCGCCCTGCTCCTCCACTTCAAAGCCGCCGTCTTCCTCTTCCTCGCGTGCGATGAGGTGCTGCTTCAGGGCATCGAGGGCCGCTTCGGAATAGCGGCGAAATTCCAGTTCATCCAGCATGGCCCCAGTGTAGCAAGATCCTGTCAGCTTTCAACCATTCGGATTCATGGTTCGGATCCAAGGTCAATTCTTTGTGGGACGCTTGGCTGTATCCACCCGCTGTTGCGTCCGGCGGCGCTCAGTCCAGGCCGGCAAGTGAGGATAGCCTCTCAGGCGAAAAAGTTGATCCGGCTCACAGATTCTTCTTCCGGCGCCTGGAGCGCGGACTCAATCTCATGGCTGTCGTCGCAGCCTTCGTCATCCTGCCCGCCCTGCGATTTTCCAGCGTCAGCCGAGACGGTTTCATCGCGGGCCTGCTCCGCATCGGCGAGATCGGAGACGGCGGGCAGTTGCGGCCGTACAGATGGCGGCCTGACGGCTGGTGTGATGCGAATGTCTGGAAGCGGGCCGATCTCCATTGTGACTCCTCGCTCAAGCATCTGCCCTGCTGGACGATATCGGCAGCGACCAGCAGACCATGAGCGAGCTATTGCGAAGAATCCGCCGCACGCAACGATCAGACGATCAGCACAACCCGGCTGAACGCGCAACTCACAGTGTTCGCTTGAACAGTGGTGTAGCGATCAGCAGCGTGCCGATGCCAAAGATGGCAAGAAAGAGCAGATCGAACTGGATCGCGGCGAAGCCTCCGTCTTTGAGCAGAACTGCCTTGAATCCGTGAATGGCGTAGGTGAACGGATCAACGATCGCAATGGCGCGCAGCCATTTGGGAAAGGCTGAGATCGGATAGATGGCTCCGGAGGGGAAGAAGAGCAATGTATTCAGAACACCGAACATGGCGCGCGGCACCAGCGGGTCGTCAACGCGCACCATCATCAGGAACATCATGCCGTTAAAGGCCACCGACGTGACGGCGATCAGGCAGAGCAATTGCAGATCGCGCATTGGATGGAAGATGACGCCGAGGCCGGCGAGCAGCGAACCGATGATGGTGAGCGAAAGACCTGACAGGACAGCCTTGATCGCGCCTGCGATGTTCAACCCCATAACCAGTTCCAGTCCGGTAATCGGGGTAACCAGATAACCTTCGTGGACCCCTCGCGCCTTGTCGTCGATATAAAGCATTCCGCCGCCGATCATGACTGAAACGTACATGGCCAGGGCGATTGAGCCGGCCAGCAAGAACTTCATGTAGGCCACATACGGATAAAGTTCGACGACATCGAGCTCAGTCTTCTGGTTGATCGGGTTCGGAATCAGCGGCCCATTCAGCGCATCGACCAGCGATTGCATTTCACTCTCAATGCTGCCGGACGTGAACTGGTCGGAATTGTCCACCACCAGTCCAATGCGTGGCGCGTCCTGCGCCTCAGCGCGCCGCGAGTATTGCGCGGGAATGATGACGGCGGCATCGATCTTACCCGTTTGCACATCATCGCGCGCCATGCGCTCGTCGTTATAGTTGATGGTGCGGAAGGTATTGATGTTAGCCGCGATCGCGTCGAAGGCCTCGCGCACCTTCACCGCTTCGGGTCCATGATCCTCATCCACCACGCCGACGCGCGCATTGGTAATCTTGCCGCCGAAGGCGTTGCCGAGAATGACCAATTGCACCAGAGGCAGCATCATCGACATGATCATGAGCATGGGAGAGCGGAAAAATTTCCGCATCTCGCGCTCGACAATGGCCAGCATCCGGTTCATGGCTGCGCTCCCGGCCGCGGCGGCATAAGAAAATTCACCGGCTTTACCTGTTCATCGCGCAGTTGCCGGCCCGTGTAATGGACAAAGACGTCGTCCAGCGTGGTGTTTTGCACGCTCAGCGATGCGAGCGACTGGCCCAGTTCCGCGGCGATCTCAACCAGTTGCAGGGTCGTCTTCGATCCGGACCGGGTGATCACGCGATAGAACCCGCCGCTTTCTGCCTGCACGCTGGTTACGCCATCCAGCGCCTCCAGGCGTTCGCGCCATTCTTCCGCTTCGTGCTCAAACTGCACTTCGACCACGTTTGCGCCGGCCACGCTGTTTTTCAGTTCGATGGGCGTGCCCAGCGCCACCAGCTTGCCGTGGTCGACAATGGCGATGCGGTCGCAGAGCTTATCCGCTTCTTCCATGTAGTGCGTGGTGAGCAGCATGGTGAGGTTGCGCGTGGCCTTCAGGTTGTTCAGCATCTCCCATACGGCGATGCGCGAAACAGGGTCCAGCCCCGTGGTTGGCTCGTCAAGGAAGAAGATGCGCGGATTGTGTACCAGCCCGCGCGCGATTTCGAGCCGCCGCCGCATGCCACCCGAGAGCGTTTTGGTCTGGGCCTTGCGCCATTTGCTCAGGTCCACGGCTTCGAGCACTTCGGCGATGTTCTTCTCGCGCTGCGCGCGTGGCACGCTGTAAAGCTTTGCGTAGATGAGCAGATTTTCCTCGACCGTCAGGTCCTGGTCGCTGGTGAGCGCCTGAGGAATGACGCCGATCATGCGGCGCACGGCATCGGCATCCTTGCTGACATCGTGCCCGGCGACGATGGCCTTGCCCGCAGTGACCGGGATCAACGTCGTCATCATGCGGATCAGCGTGCTCTTGCCGGCGCCGTTCGGCCCCAGCAGGCCGAAGATCTCGCCGTCGGCCACGTTGAAGCTGATCCCCTTCACCGCTTCAAAGTCGCCGTAGCGCTTGACGATGTTCTCGACCGCGATGGCCGCGTGAGCCGCTTTGGGGTTGCTGTTGATTGCCGGTTGGCTCACTGCTTCACCCGCCTGTGTGTGGGGACGTAGACCTCCGCGGTCATTCCCGGCACGAACTGTTCGCCCGGATTCGGAATCAGCAGCTTCAGTTGTACGGTCCGGATGTCCCGCTTGCGTCGGCTTACATCGCGCTGCGTGGCGAAGTCTGCCTCCGCCGCCTTGGCAATCACCTTGCCCCGGACCGTCGCGCCGCTTGGCATCACCACGCGCAGCATGTCGCCAAGCCGCACGTTGTCTTCTTCGGTTTCCGGCAGCGGCGCATAGACCCAGGTCTGCGTGAGGTCCATGATGGTCACGATCGGCGTACCTGCCGCTACCACCTCGCCCTGCCGCGCCGCCCACTCGTTCACCACTCCGGTCACCGGCGCGATGATCTGCGCATAGCTTGCCTCCACCGCGGCTTCCTTTGCCAGCGCGCGGGCATTGGCGGCGTCCGCGCGGGCCGAATCCACGGTCCGCTCGGTAACTGTGGTCAGCAGCTCATGCGCCCGCGCCTGGCGCAGATTGGCTTGCGCCGCGGCAAGGCTCTCATGTGCTGCGTTGACGGCTGCCTGCGCCGCCTGCAGGCTGGTTTCCGCCTCATCTCTCGACTGCGCGCTCATGATGCCGTTTTTAGCCAACGCTACGGTGCGGCTGGTGTCGGCCTGCTGGTGATCGTACTGTGCCTGTGCCTGCGCCAGGTTGGCCTGCGCAACGCGCACCTGTGCCTCGGCGCTGATCGTTGCGCTGTCAGTCTCGCCCCGCGTCTGCAGCGCGCTCTGCTTGTTCTGCTGAAGCTTCCACTGATCGCTGATGGCAGCGGCCTGTGCCGCTTTCAGCGCCGCATCCAGATCGTCGCTCTCAATCTCGGCAATCAACTGTCCGGCCTTTACCTTTTGCCCTTCAACCACCGTCAGCTTTTCAATCTGCCCGGGAATCCTGGAGCTTACCACCACCTCATTTGCATCCACGGTGCCGATCAGTTGGATTTCATCTGACCGCGGGACAGTCACCAGGTACCAGATCAGCGACCCCAGCGTCAGCAGGCCCAGGATGACGAAGACTCGATTGCGCGCACTCACTTTGTTTTCACCTCAAACAGCGTCAGCGCATCGCTCTCGGGCATGGGTGTATCGGCCAGCACGCGCGCCGCCACTCGTGCTCCGTGCCTGCGGTCGGCAAAGATCGTCATTCCCAGGTACTCAACAGCCGCCCTGCGCCGCATTACCATCGCGCTCCGTTCCAGGGGATTGTTCTCCGTCATCATGCGCACCACGGGCGCGGAGAGGAAGTAAAACACGTTGGCCCCCAGCGCCGCGTACATCATCTGCCACTGGTCTACGGGAATCAGCTCGCCGGAGGCTCTGCCTTCCACGAAAAGATCCAGGATGCGCGGCATCATGGGCCGAAAGACTTTCTCAACCAGGGATGCGAGCGCATTTTCCTCGCCGCGGTGAAGACGCACCATCTCCTGCTGCATCAGGTTCTGGAATGCACGCTGCGAATGAATGCGGTCAAAATGGTTGAGCGCAAAGCGGACCAGCCGCTCGCCCGCCGAGCGCTTGCTCTCCAGCACGGCCAGGCCGGCAGCGACCACGCGCTCGGCCACTGCTTCCAGCGCGGCCGCATAGAGCGCATCCTTGCCCTGGAAATAGTAGTAGAGCAGCGCCTTGTTCACGCCGGCCGCACTGGCAATCTGCTCGGTGCGCGCTCCGGCGAGCCCGTTCTCGCTGAACTCGACGATGGCGGCATCCAGAATGCGGGCCCTGGTTTGGTCAGCGCGCTCGTGTTGGGTTCGAGGCTGGCTGTTGAGAGACATAATTAACTAACTGGTTAGTAAAATAACCGATGCGACGAATCCGCGCAAGGCCCGGCCCATAAAAATCCGGCAAAATTTGTACCCCTAGAAAAACCATGACGGCGCCCGGGCAGGAAGAGCAAGACCCGGGCGCCGTGCGGTTGGAAGCTGACTGCTAATGGCTGAAATCTATCAACTGCCCTCAGTACGGCGGCAGCCCGCCCAGGTACATGTAAGAGAGCGAGGGCGCCTCAGAGAGCAGCTTGGAGATGGCTGGATCAGGGAAGCGGTGCACATACACCTTGCCCCAGCTGATGGCCTCTGCCGACGGTGGACCGTCCGGCAGATCCTGCTTGATGCCGGTGGCCTTGTCGAAGTAGCCGCTGCCGTCCAATCCGGCGATCGAGCGGTCTACGGCCCGCTTAAGCGCGTAGTCGTCTTCAGCGTAGAGGTTAATGCCGTTATCCTCGCCGAATTCGGCCAGGTACACCAGCGGCGAAATCGCATATAGGTGATAATGCAGAGCGCGCTGCCCGCGCCTCATCTCCAGAGGCATGGTGCCTTCCGGCGTAATCTGCCGAATGCCGTTGCGGTACGCGGCAACCGCCCAATTGAACATGCTGCGGTCATTGGCGGCAATTCCGATTGCGCCTACCTGCACGCCGGCCCAGTAGAGATGGTTGTTCTGGTTGCCATTCGGGGCCTTGGCCTTTCTGGCATCGTAGTAGGCGATGGTCTGCTGCGAGACGTTTTTCATCCAGTCGGTCAGCAGCCTGGAATCGGCGCTGTCGATCACGCCGCTGTCGCGCACCTTCAGGTACGCGATTCCCAATGCGCCGATGACCCATCCCTGCACGAAGTAGGCCTGACTCGACGACATCTTGCCGGTCAGTGCCTTGTTCAGCGCCTCAGTCTTTTCGAGCTTCAGGACGCACTCGGCGGCCTGACGACTGCCGGTTGTCTGAAATGCGTCGGCGGCAGTCACGGCCTCATTGCCCAGATTTTTCACCGGCCCCGAACTGGCTACGTAGGCCTTCCATTTCGCAGGGTCGATGATCGAGCCTTTGCTGTCACCGTAGAAGGCTGAAGTTGTGAGGTCGGGCGAGAGCAGCGCCGGCTTGGGGCATGTATAGGGAACATTCGTTACTTTAACGTTTGTCAGGTCCCACGGCGAGCGCAGCGGCTTCTGCGCGAAGCAGACTGGCGACAACGATAAGACGAACGCGTAGGCGATCAACCATTTCCTGTTTTGTTGCAACTGATTCGCTCCTTGAAGGGTTGAAAAGATATTACGACAACCGGGAGGAATTCAACAGGCAGGGCTTTGCAAAAGTTCAACGCCGTTGTCGGCGACCCACGATAGATGAAACGCAGGTCTGTCATAGACACCCGCCAACTTGCGAACTCGCGATTCCGCGCAGCGGAGTTAACTTGCTGTCCTTGGTTCAGAACTTCCGTCGAGCATCTCTAAAGCGACCAGCCGCCGGCGCATCCAGAACGTCCTTCTTGTGAGTGCGCGCCTGCCCGCCATGTGCGAGGCTGGTAGCCACGCTGCTAACGCCGCCAATGCGTGAGGGCTTTTGCCCCTGAAGAACGTTCTTCGGGCATTCATGCCGAAATCGGGCTCTTTCCATCGCATCGGAAGCTGTGCCTTTTCAAGGCGCCGAGTCTTCCGCAGCCGCATAGAGGCGATCGGCTTCAGCTTGGCCCCTGTTGCACACAACCTCAAAGAGGCAGCCGCGCCCGGCAGAAGCCCACGCGAGACCATGCAGAATCGGCATGGCCGTCACGCGGTTGGGATGTGCGGCTGGTGAGTTAAGCCGGCTGCAACTCTTTCTTCTCTGCCACGGGACCGTGTGTCTCAGCTGTTGGCGGGGGTGGCGCGTCTCCGATCCGCTTGGAATAGCTGCATGCCACAGCGCTCTCCGCGGGCTCGGCTGCCTTTTTGCTCCGCTTCCGGGACGAGGTATCTTCTTCGGCCGACTTCTTCTTGTTCGGGCATTCCAGGTAGACGCCCGAGCGCAATGTCTTTTCGACCAGATACGGGCTGCCACACTCCGGGCACTTCTTTGGGACTGGCTTGTAATTCGAAGTGAAATCGCACTTCGGATAATTTGTGCAGCCCCAAAAGATATTTCCGCGGCGCGCCTTGCGTTCCGCGACGCCGCCTTCGCCGCACTTCGGGCACTTCATGCCTTCAATCAGGTTCTGCTTCACGTACTTGCACTTTGGATATCCGGAGCAGGAGACGAACTCTCCGTACGCTCCCTGGCGCAACACCAGCGGCTTGCCGCACTCGGGGCAGTCCTCGCCGGTGGGCTGCGGCGGCTTCTGCTGCTGCTTCTGACTCAACTTGCGGAAGGTCTTGCACGGTGGGTCCGCGTTGTAGTCGGGGCAGGCCATAAACGGCCCAAACAACCCGCGACGCATCACCATCACCTTGCCGCAGTTCTCGCAGTATTCCTCAGTGTCGCCTGCCTCCTGCGCTTCGGGCGTATTCAGGTCCGGCTTGGAAGCGATGTTTTCCTTGGTAAAGGTGCAGCTTGTGGGGTCCTTCTTGTTGTACGCCGAGCACGCGTAGAAGGTGCCAAACTTGCCCCACTTCAGCACCAGCGGCGATCCACACAGCTCGCACTTCTCGTTGGTGAACTGTTCCATCCGCTTGATGTCTTCCATGTTCTTGCTGGCGTCTTTAAGCTCACCCTCAAAGTAGTCATAGAAGCCGTTCAGCAGAACGGTCCACTTCTCCTTGCCCTGCTCGATGTCGTCGAGTTCCTCTTCGAGATGGGCCGTGTACTTGGTGTCGAAGATGTAGGGGAAGTTCTTTACCAGTAGATCGCAGACCACCACGCCGATCTCGGTGGGATAGAAGCGGCCGCGCGAACCTCCATGCTTGACCACGTACTCGCGGTCCTGAATGGTGCTGATGATCGACGCATAGGTGGAAGGCCGGCCAATGCCACGCTCCTCCAACTCCTTGACCAGCGAAGCTTCATTGTAGCGCGGCGGCGGTTCGGTAAAGTGCTGCTCGTTCAGAAGCTCTTCCAGTTCCAGCGTCTTCACGCCGTCCAGATTGGGCAGTTTGTTGGCCGACTCATCGTCTTCGTCCTTCTTCTCGGTCGAGGCTTCGTAAACTTTCAGGAAGCCATCGAACCGCATCACCGAACCGGAGACCCGGAAGTCGTAGGTCCTCCCCGTCTTCGGCGAAACCGCCGCTATCCTGGCTGTGGTGACATCGAAGACCGCCGGCGTCATCTGCGAGGCGACAAAACGCTTCCAGATCAGCGTGTAGAGCTTCAACTGCTCGTCGCTGAGGTAGCGCGCGATGGACTCCGGTGTCCGCGCGGCATCCGTCGGGCGGATGGCTTCATGGGCATCCTGCGCCTCTGACTTGCCCTTGTACTCGTTCGGCGTCGCCGGCAGATACTTTGGCCCCAGCTTTTGGGCAATCCACTCCCGCGCACTGACCTTCGCTTCCGGCGCCACGCGCGGCGAATCAGTACGCATGTACGTGATCAGACCCACGGTGCCCTCGGCGCCGACGTCAACACCCTCATAGAGTCGCTGCGCGATGCCCATGGTGCGCCGCACGTTGAAGCCCAGCTTGTTGGCCGCATCCCGCTGCAACTGGCTGGTGATGAACGGAGGCAGCGGCTTGCGCTGCTGCTCGCGCGATTGCACCGAGACCACCGACCATCGCGCCCGTTCGAGGGCCGACATGACCTCATCCATCGCTGGCTTGCCCGCAACGGCGTTGTTGATGAACTGCGCCTTGCCATCCTTGTCCTGGCCGTTCGGCACGCGGATCGACTCTCCGTCGATCCCGACCAGGCGTGCCTTGAAGCTTTCGCCCGCACGCTTCTCGGGATGGAGTAGCGCATCCAGCGTCCAATACTCCACCGGCTGAAAGGCGCGGATCTCCCGCTCCCGCTCCACGATCAGCCGCACCGCGACCGTCTGCACGCGGCCAGCCGAAAGCCCGCGCCGGACTTTATCCCAAAGCAACGGCGAAATCTGGTAGCCTACCAGCCGGTCCAGCACGCGTCGCGTCTGCTGCGCATCCACCAGGTTCTGGTCTACATCCCTGGCGTGCTTGAACGCCTCTTCCACCGCCTTCTTCGTAATCTCGTTGAAGGTTACGCGCCGGATCTTCTTCCGTTCCGCGGCTGTCTTTCCCAACTGCATCGCCAGGTGGTAGGCAATCGCTTCGCCCTCGCGGTCCGGGTCAGGCGCAAGATAAACCTCGTCAGCCTTTGCGGCTGCCTTCTTGAGCTGCTCCACAATCTTTTCTTTGCCGGGCGAAACGACCAGTTCCGGCACGAACGTCCGCTTCTTCAGCTCCACGCCAATATCGTTCTTGGGCAGGTCCATGATGTGCCCGATCGACGCGCGCACCTCAAAACCCTTGCCCAGATACTTCTCGATCGTCTTCGCCTTCGCGGGGGATTCGACGATCACCAATGATTTGCTCATTGCCATCCTTTATATTCCTGTAACAACGCTACACCGTTGGGCCCTGCTGATACCCAATGAAGCCGAGGCCCTCAAAATCTACCCGAAGGGGAAACCACTGAGAGTTGGGAGCACGCTGCCATCCAAGGCAGTCCATACTCGTCCCGGAAACATCCAATTGGACTGAGCAAATCCGATTCCGTCTCGCTCCTGCCTACGCCAGAATCCGATCAGCTGTTCCCGTGCTTCCCCTATCTGAGTAAAAACTGGCTGCAAGAGTTGCAAGCTAACACGGAACACCTTGCCGTTTCCACTTTTCAGCGAATTTTCTTCTTCTTTTCGTCCCATCTCCAGGGACACACCGCCATTTGAAGGTTCAATCCTGCCGCAAACTCCCGGAGTTACGCCATTTTCAGAGATGCTGTCGCGTTTCCGGGGTAGTTCGAGGCCGCCAAGCCCTGACGGTTGCGGCGACTGGATAGATAGGGCTCGAACTGCACCATCTCTGAAAATGCAATCGCAAGGTGTTGAGGATCGTATGGAACGGCTCCGCGAGAAAATCGACTCGCCTGTCCAGAAGAAGAGATGGAAACCATCCTCATCAGGATGCAAACGGCGGCTGACCTCTTCCGGACGTCATATCGTCCTCACGTAATTTTTTCCAGGCAACTGGCGCACGCGGCCTGCCATCTCGAGCTCAAAAAGAGCGGTAAATACTTCTGAGGAGGTAAGTTGCGCCTCCAAAAGCTCAAGAACCTCGTCGATCTGCAGGCTTTCGTCGCTGCGCAAAACCTCCAGCACCATGGCCTCCTGCGGCCGAAGAACCGGATCAGGCAATAAGGATGCGGCTGCCTCCGATTTGGATGCAGGCGGCGCCTCATCCTCCAGTTCCATTCGTACCTGTGAGGACAATTCCTCCCAGACGTCTTCCCACGAGGCCGTCAGCTTAGCGCCCTGTTTAATCAGCGTGTTAGGGGTCCATGAGCCCTTGCTGGTCACATTACCCGGCACGGCAAAGACGTCACGATTCTGATCTTCCGCGCAGCGCGCTGTCACGCGTGTTCCCGAGTTTTCACTTGCCTCGATCACCAGCACAGCCACGCTCAGGCCGCTCAGGATGCGGTTACGCCGCGGAAAGTTCTGTGGGGCCGGAAACGTGCCCATCGGCACTTCGCTGACAATCGCGCCACCCGTGGCGAGGATCTCCTCCGACAGCTTTTTATTCTCCTTGGGATAAACCACGTCAATTCCGGTACCCCAAACGGCGACAGTGGGCATGCGCGCCGCCAGCGCCCCTTTATGCGCGTAGGAGTCGATTCCGCGTGCCATGCCACTCACGATCAGCAGACCCCGCGCCGCCAGGTCCCGCGCCAGCATCTCCGCCATGCCGGTTCCGTAGGGGCTGGGATGCCGCGTGCCGACCACGGCAATTGCCGGCCGTTTCAAAAGACGCACATCGCCGCGCACCCAAAGTACCGGGGGAGGGTCGTAAATCTCCTTGAGCCGCTCCGGGTACTCCGGACAGGCGAGACTCACAACGGTCGCGGCCTGCGCCGCTACGCGCGCCCACTCCTGCTCGGCCGCTTTGCGGGCTTTGCCGTCGAAGATAAACTGCGCCGCTTCGGCTGGGAACCTGAGCCCTTCGAGTTGTGTCAGCGTCAGCTCAAAGATTCTGTCCGGCGCATCGATCCCCCGCATGGCGTCCAGAATCCGCCTGGGTCCCAAGCCGGGCGTCATCGCCAGCGCCAGCCATGCCAGTCGCTTCTCATCCAATTCCTGCGGCCGGGGAGCCTCGATGTCATTGGCCGGCATCGTCATCGCAGCCATGCCTCCGGCCGGCAATTGCACGCTTCCACCATCAACACAAACAGCCGGGCCCTCATTTCATGGGATTGCGCTCACCTTATTCTTGCCTGGGCCGTATGTCAAGCTCACCAGCAGACCCCGACAGGGCCGCACGAATCTTTCTCGCAAAATTGGTAGTCTAAGAAATGTGAGTTCAGATCCCGATGCTCGTTTGCGGGTTGCCGCCATCAACTTTCTGAATCCTGCGCCGCTGATGTGGGACTTCGAGCACCCGCCTCTCGATGCACCGCTCGCCCTCCGCTATCGGATCGACCGCATGTTGCCATCTAAGTGCGCAGCTCGCCTGAACGCCGGTGAGGCGGATCTCGGTCTTGTGCCCATTGCCGCCCTGGCCACCAGCCCGGGCCTGCGCATTCTTCCGGGGTGCACGATCGCGTCGAAGGGCCGGGTCCGCTCGCTCCTGCTGGTCCGCCGTGCCGCTCAGCCCCTGGCCGCGTTGCGCTCGGTGGCCGCTGACACGGCCAGCCGCACCACGATCACCTACGCGCGCATTCTCTTTCATCATTGGGGCAATCCGGAGGTGCCGTTTCTGCCGATGCCCGCGGACCTCGACACCATGCTCGAACGAGCCGACGCAGCCATCGTCATCGGCGACCCGGCCCTGCTCGCCCTGGAAGAGCGCGCCAACCGCTTTGAGCGCACCGGCGAAGAACTCGTCTACCACGACATGGCCGAGGAGTGGCTCTTCCACACCGGCTTGCCCTTCGTCTCCGCCGTCTGGGCCGCCGCGCCGGACAGCCCGGTGGATGAAAGAGTTGCCGAAGACCTCATCCAATCCCGCAATCACGGGCTCGAGAATATTGAGGCTCTGGTCGCGGAGTGGTCGCCAAGGTTCGCCATGCCCGAGCAAACCATTCGCTCCTATCTGACCTCCAACATCCACTACGTCCTCGACAACGAATGTCTGGAAGGTATGAGAGGCTTCTTCCGCATGGCCGCCGAGGCGGGCATTCTGCCAGAGTACAGCTTTTCCCTGGAAGAGTTTGCCGTCCGCTGATTTGTGATCGCTCCCATGCACTTCAGGACACAACATCAGCGGCTGCACCTTTCCCGTCCCTCCAGACATCCAAAGCGCACAGGAGAAGATCTTCCCTATGTCTCAGAAAATTGCCTTCATTACCGGTGGGAACCGAGGCATCGGATTCCAGACTGCACTCGAACTCAAGGACATTGCGAAAGTCGTCATCGGCTCACGTAATCTCGTACAGGGCGAGCAGGCGGCGGAAAAGCTGCGCGCCGCGGGCGCCGATGCCGACGTCCTCGAATTCGACATTACCCTGCCTACGGCCCCGCAGGTTGCTTACGATTATTTCAATTCCCGTTATGGACGACTCGATATCCTCATCAACAATGCGGGTATCGCCGCTGCATCTTTTTCGAGCACTGGCCCCGAGCATCGCGCGGCTGACATCCCTCTTGATCTGCTCCACAGGGTTTTCGCTACCAACTTCTTTGCGCAGGTGGCTCTTACGCAGGCGCTGCTGCCGTTACTCAAGCAAAGCCCGGCAGGCCGCATCGTCAACCTGTCGAGCATTCTCGGCTCGCTCACCCTCCACGCCGACCCGGCGTCTCCCATCTACAATGCAAAGTCCTTTGCCTACGACGCCTCAAAAACCGCGCTGAACGCATTCACCGTCCATCTGGCCTATGAGCTGCGCGACACGAAGATCAAGGTCAATTCAGCCCATCCCGGCTGGGTAAAGACCAACCTTGGCGGCCCTCACGCGCCGATGGAACTGAGTGAAGGCGCCAAGACAAGCGCGGCTCTTGCAACATTGCCTGAGGACGGGCCGTCGGGTGGCTACTTCCACCTGGGCCAGCCGCTCCCCTGGTAACAATCCGCCTCAGCGCAGCTGCTTCCAGCCCGCAAAAAATGCCGGGAGTCGACGCCCATTCCCTGAGCCGAATCCCGGCGGGAGCATTCCTGATGAAGCAGGCCAGACAGGCTTACTCCGCGACCGTTAACTTGTTGTTGGTTGGTTGCGGGGCTGTGTCGCGGATCTGCTCGATGAACAGCGAGACCTCTCTTTCGATCAGGCCGGGACGATCAAGCTGAATATAATGCGAGCTGTCGAGCGCAATAATTCGCCTGCTCCGCTTCGAGAGCCGCTTTAATCGCTCCTGCATCCCATTCCACGCGGATTCGCGTTCCACCATCCACGTTCGAGGCTTCGCCTTCGGCAAAGTCCGGTCGGAATCGTGCGAGAAGATCAGAATCGGCATCTCGCCGTAAGGACCGGTATGAACAGTCTCCATCCCCGACTGATCGATGCTGCTCAACTCAGCATCGATGGCATTCACCCTGATATCACAGATATCCTCGTCGAGCAGCATCGACGCGTGCGGGGCAAACCCCTTGAAGGCGCGGGAACACTGCCCGAGCAAACGCGGAATGCCCGCACCATAGAGGGCCTCGATAAGCAGAGTCCTCTCCCGACCTTGTCGCCCGGTAGGGATTTGCATTCCAATAATCGGCGTGCGGTTTTGCAGTGGCATCGAGCTATCCACGAACACCATCCCCACCACGTCTGCCGGATATCGTGAGGCGTAGTCGCGTATGTAAAGACCGGCAATGGAATGGCCCATCAGAACGATGGGGCCGGTCACCTGCGCCTGCATTAAAAGTTCGTGCAGCTCGGAGGCGATGTGATCGGCATCGCGCGGACCGGGACGCGCCGCACTCCATCCAAATCCCGCGCGGTCATAAGAGCATACCCGCGTGGTCTTTGACAGTACCGGCTGCACCCCGCCCCAGACCAGCGAATCGTTGCCCAGGCCCGCGTCAAGAACCAAAGTGGGCGAGCCGCTGCCCGTGCAGTCAAGATGCATCCTGTAGCCGCCTACGACGTAGATTTTGCCTGGCGGAAGATTGTGCGATCTGAAGTAAAGTAAAGCGACGACGTTGTAAAGCGAACTGCCGGTTACAACGACCGTCAGCACGATCACAATCGAAAGAACGACGCGCTCGGCCGTCTTTCGCCATGCGGAATATCCGCTGGATGCGAGCGCAGCCCAACGGCGCATTGCAAACCAGGTCACCGCGATTCCAATCACCAGGATCAGGGTGGGAATACCCAAGCGCACGGAACCCATCAAATACCAGCTTTCTTGTTTTTCTGACGTACCAGACGGCCAATTGGACGAAGCCGTCTTGATGCGCACTGATCACGCCCGACTGGCCTCGTCCGGAGGGCCGCGTGCGAGCATGTGGCTGCATGCGCGACACAGCCGCAATTACATGCTGCGCACATAGTTGTCTTCGCGAAGCAGTGCCTCCTTGGCCGCTCGAAGCTGTGCCGTTTGGCGAGTTGGCCGGCGGCGAGGTCGCCGCCAGAACCGCCGGCCACCACACCGTCATGCCGAAATCAGGTTTGCCGGGAGCCCCGATCTGGAGACATGGCGTTACCTTTCATGCAGACACGCATTCCTGCCGTCGCGAACGTTGCGGCACATCGCAGCTTTTTATTGTTTTGACGTTGAAATGGAGACCGGGTTGACGGCGCGAGACCGGTCTGGTTCAGCGGTTCAGCAGGCTCGATGGTGGCTGTTGCCGGAGGCTGCGGAAAATGCATGAATGGCAAGCAAATTTGGCCGGAGAAATTGCGCAGTGGAGTCATCCGGGTGAAGGGAAAATGAGGATGTCTTTTCTGGCCTTGCCAGAGCCGATCACGTCATAATAGGCCCAAAGCCTACTCTTTGTTTTCTCGCACTTGCGCCATGACTGGAGTCATGCTTTAGCACAAGTCCCTGCTCGCTTTGTCTTTTCGCAGCATCTGAAGTCCCGCACACGGCGGGCAAGCGCCCCCGTTCAAAATGCATTTTCACCCCAGTCTGCCAGGCTCTATTGAGCCCAATGGCGGTTCCGCAGAGCATCCATCCGCTTCAACACCAGATCATAGCGCTGGGCCGCGGCGGAAAACCGGTTCACGAGCTCTCCGGTCTTTACCAGATAACCTGGGTTCCGCTCCCGGATCCCTTCCAGAAGCGGCGCGAATTTGGCCAGCAGAAAGAAGCCCTCGCCATTGCAGTCTACAAACAGCTCGGCGGAAACCGCCCCGTGCAGCACCAGGGCCGCCGCCATCTCCCAATAACTCGTTACCTGACGAAACCAGGGGTTGTGCGGATCGGCCGCGTTTTCCGCTACGGCGAAAAACTCCTCGACCGTTCTGGGCCAGAACTCACCTGTCATCCATGCGCGCGCTTGCCGCATAACCGGTTCAGTCCGCAGTTCATATAACTTCAAAATAATCTCGGCATCAGCAGGCGTAGCCAGCATACGCTCCATCCAAAAAACCTCCGTTGGCAATCATAAATCGGGATTTTGGCCGGGCGCTCTTCGAGGCCCCGGAATTCGCGTAAGATGAAGTGACTTTAGGCGTGTGCTGATTCCCTGTTCGAGTTCAACAGCCTGGCAACGCGCAGTTACTGGCCGGCGCCGGGCAAGAACCCCCTGTAAAGCTATTCTCAGTCCGGTTCAGACCGCCATCCCCGCTCGACGGCAAATCTGCAATCCTCCCTGGGCTTGAGTTATCAAGGGGTTGCGGGCGCAATGCGTCTGAATCGCCCTCGTAAATGACAAAATCGTCACCCAATTCAATTGTGACCATCAGATATCGCACACGTCCATTGAATGTGAGTTTTTAGCGGGTGTTCCACCCGGAGTGACGTGCTTGCTTCCCCAATCGCTTTCCAGAGAGAAGTTGTTCCAGCCGGCATCGCAGGAGATCGCATGTTTGTTCGTGCCGTAGCTATTCCATGGCGCTGTTCTGCCGAGCCTGTCTTTACCCAATTCAACAGCGTCACTCCAGCACCAAAACGGAAAGGCTGGAATACAGGTTTCTGGAAAAGCTGGGCGTTCAACGGCGTGATTCTGGCGCTCGCGGTCTGCGGTCTGCCGAATTCGCTTTCCGCGCAGAAGGTTTCCGGCCCTGCCGCCGGTGAAAACAGCTTGCCGAATACCCCGGCGGTTGCGGCGCCTCCCGCGGCCTCCGGTACGCCATCCTCTCCACAGCAGCCTTCCGCCATCGTTTCAGGAACGGTGGTTGACACCAATGGGGAAGAACTCACCGGCGCGAACGTTACGCTCGCCGGGCCGGTTGAGCGGCAAGCTGTGACGGGGAGTAATGGTGAGTTTACCTTCAGCGATCTGCCTGCCGGAGACTTCCTGCTGACAGTCACCGGCAAAGGCATGAAAACCGTTACGATACCGAACATTGCGCTCCACGCGGGCGAGGTGCGCTTTTTCCCGAAGGTTGTGCTCGCCGTCGCTGATGCGGCTGCCAGCGTGGAGGTTATCGCTAATCCCGAGCAACTGGCCGAGAAGCAGATTCACCTTGAGATGCAGCAGCGCGTATTGGGCATTGTGCCCAATTTCTATACAAGCTATGACTGGAATGCGGAACATCTTTGGGCAAAGCAGAAATTTCAGTTGGCCCTGCGCGAGGAAACCGATCCGATCACCCTTGTTGATGTCGCAGCGGTGGCAGGAGCGGAGCAGTTCGTTAACCGTTTTTCCGGGTATGGAACAGGGCCGGTGGGCTATCTGAAGCGGTTTGGAGCGGCTTATGGCGATAATGCCGCCGGCGACTTTATCGGCAGCGCCATTCTCCCCTCGCTGTTTCATCAGGATCCTCGCTATTTTTACAAGGGCACGGGCAGCTTCGGGTCACGGGCGCTATATGCCATGAGCTTCGCCGTCATGTGCAGGGGCGACAATGGTCGCCGTGAACTGAACTACTCGCATATTCTGGGGAACTTTGCCGCTGGAGCCGTTTCGAATTTATACGTTCCAGAGCGCAACGAAGGCGCGACTCTGGTACTGACCCAGGGCCTCATTGATATCGCGGCAGATGCCGGTGGGGATCTGCTGCGCGAGTTCGTTCTGCGCGGTTTTACCACTCATATAGCAACCGGAAAAGGCCGCGTGCCGTAGCGCAAAAGCTAGCTGTCCACCGGGCGCAACCGCGCTGCGCAGGAGATCGGCCGGGCGGCGCATACCCGCGCCATCGCGGCTCCTTCAATTCATGACAGTCCGCGCAGACAATAGGCTCGGTGATGCATCTGCCGGTTCTGAAAGAAGGGAGATGCGATTACTTCGCCTGCGCGGCCGCCTGCGCCTGAGGCCGGTACTGTTGATCCAAATGCAGGATCGCCCCATGCCCCCGCAGAATCCGCTGCAGATCCGCAGTGGAGATGTTCTGCACGGCCACGTGCTCTTTAACCGCGAGCGCCGCCGCAGTTCCCCCCGCCTGCCCCAGAATCATGTACTGCGGCTCCATGCGCACCGATGAGTACGCCGAGTGAGTGGCTGAAAAGCAGACCGGCACCAGCAGATTTTCCGACTCGGTTGGCTTGGGCGTAAGCATGCGGTAGGGGATCTCATATGGCTGCACCGGCACCTCCACGTCACCTTCGTTCTGGACGGTTCCGTCCGGCATGGACACACGCTGGATGTTATGGGAATCGCTGTTATAGGAGCCCATGCCGATTGAGTCGGGCTTGGTGCGCTCCGTTTGCAGATCCTGCTGGCGCATCACATACGCGCCCAGCATGCGCCGCGCTTCGCGGATGTAGAGTTGGTTCGGCCAGTGGCCGGTGTCCTGAAATTCGTCCTTCGGCAGACCCCACGAGTTCATCTCCGCCCTCAGGCTGGCCGGCACGCTCGGGTCGTGCGAAAGGAAATACACGAACGACTGCGTGTAGAGCAGGTGCTGCTTCCACAGCAAAGCCTTCTCCGCATAGGAGCCTTCAGGATACTTCCAGCTATGTCCGATGTAATCGGTTGAAACCGGGCCGTTGTTATTGAAGTCCGCCTTGTGATTCGGAATTGGCACCGGGTTGAAAAAGTCGTGGACGCGGGGCGGGCGGCCCATGTGCGCCTGAAACTGGCTAAGGTAGCGTTCAAGGAGCGCGAATTGAGCGCGGTTGTATCCCACCGGCTTCGGGAAGGGAAGCTTGTTCGCGGGATCGGTGGTGAGAATCAGCCGGAAGTTATAGGACTGTTCTTTTTTATCGCCTGTCCCCGGCGGCGCCAGCGGGCCGGGATCGATCTCCGGCAGCAGATGATGCTGAGAGTCATAAGCCGACAACGGCCACTGGAACTGGTGCTTGGGCGTATGTGCGCGGACACCCGCGAGGCTCTCGCCGTACTCTTGTGAGCTTTCGCGTCCCCACGTATAGCTCACATGTGCCTCCTTCATCAGGTCGCCTTCATAGCTACAGTCGAGAAATACCTTGGCTGTCCACTTTCTGCCATCCTCGGTCGTGATCGAGACGATTCGCTTTCCATCCAGCTTTACGCCGCCATGTTCGCGCAGTTGCTCATGAAAGTAGACCTGCACGCCGGCCTCATGGAGCATCGTGCGAAAGATGGCTTCAGCCACATGCGGTTCCGAGCGCCAGTTCTCGGGCTTGTCCAGGTTCG
Source organism: Acidobacteriota bacterium (assembly GCA_021846945.1). Classification (GTDB taxonomy): domain Bacteria; phylum Acidobacteriota; class Terriglobia; order Terriglobales; family Acidobacteriaceae; genus Telmatobacter. The sequence continues at coordinate 18,375 of JAJZVZ010000035.1, forward strand.
TCACCCCATAGTGGGCGGCGGCCCTCATGAAGAAGTCGCGGGCATATCCGCCGATGATGACGTAGTGACCCAGGTCAGTGGCCGAAAGCCCGCCGGTCACCATGCCGCCCACGTGCGCACGCGGTTCCAGCAGGATCACATGCATGCCCTCGCGTCCCGCGGCGTATGCCGCAATCACGCCGGAAGCGGTTGCTCCGTAAACCAATACATCTGCTGACTGTGCCGGCTGCGCGCCCCATGCCGGCGCGGCAACGAGCGCTGTGACGGCCAGCGCCGCAATCCTCATCCAATCCAGTTTCATAGCCGCCGGGTTCCTTTCCGTTCGAGTTTCTGGCATCTGCTGAGCCGCTCGCATTGTATCGTGTCCCGCCACGCTTTCCCCAGACCAACTTGACCCCCTACAATGAACGCAGATATTCAAGCTTTCGAGGAACTCCTGCCATGCCGCTTTCTGGAGAAGCCATCCGCCTGATGAACTACATCGATGATGTTTCTGTAACGCTGCGCCGTGTTCTGGCCGCTGTCCCCACGCTTACCGCCGAAGACCGCGCCCGCGTCGCCGAGCATCTGCAGCAGGCCAAGCCCAATGCAGAGGACGTTGCCACCGCGCTCAACTCCGCCAAGTGATCAGGGCGTGACGACCGTCGCCATCATCGGAGCTGGCCCGCTGGGCCGCTGGCTCGCGCTTGCCGCGGCGCGCGCGGGCTTCTGCGTGCTTCTGGAAGACGTGATGCCACAGAATCTCGATCATGCTCAGGAGTACATCCGCCAGCAACTCAGCGCCGATGCTCTGAGCCGCGAACAGGGCACACAAATCGCTTTCGTCTCCAGCATCGAAGACGCTGTACGGCAGGCCGATCTGATTATCGACTGCGTTCCCGACGAGCTGGAATCGAAGCTTGAAATCCTGTGGCTGCTCGACCGCATGGCCCCGCCGCGCGCCGTCTTCGCTACGCCCACAACACGCCTGTCCATCTCCGACCTGGCCGCCTGCACCTACCGCGCTGACAAGTGCATCGCCATCGCCGCCACGCCCGCCGCGCTCTCGCAACTCGCTACCGCGCCCGGCGCTGAAATCCCGCACCGCACCGCTCCCGCCACCGCGCCTGAGACGGTGGCGCTCCTCACCACCTTTTGGCAACGGCTCGATTTTACTCCCACCTTTGAAGCCTGATGTGCGATTGCGGACGTGATCCGCCCGCGATCCCGGGAAGGCTTCGATGCGGTTCCAGTTGTGGGCTCCGTGCCGCAAAAAGTAGACTCTGTAACGTGCCCGAACAAGCCAAACCGCCCGTTTTCCTGCTCGACACCATGTCGTTCATCTTCCGCGCCTATCACGCCATGCAGCGTTCCCGGCCCATGTCCACGCGCTCGGGGCTGCCCACGGCGGCCGCCTACGTCTTTGTGAACATGATCCGGAAGCTGCGCCAGGACTTTCAGCCGCGCTACTTCGCAGCGGTCTTTGACGTGAGCGGCGAGGTGTTTCGCGACGAGCGGGCGCGCGCCATTGGCACGCTGCGCCGCTGGAGCGCCCGGACGCAGAGCTTCGAGGAGGTGAGCTACGAGGGCTACAAGGCCAATCGCGCTTCCATGCCCGACGATCTGCGGCGGCAGATTCCTTACATTCGCCGCGCGCTGGAGGCACTGCGCATCCCGATCCTGGAAGCCGAGGGATTCGAGGCCGACGATGTGATCGGAACGCTGGCCCGCCAGGCCGCCGAACAGGAACACGAGGTTTTTATCGTCTCCGGCGATAAAGACATGATGCAATTGGTTACGCCGCAGGTGAAGATCCTGAATCCGCAAAAGGACAACCTGATTCTCGATCCCGCCGGGGTGACAGAGACGTTGGGCGTGCCGCCGGGGAAGGTAGTGGACGTGATGGCGCTGCGCGGCGACGCGGTGGACAACGTGCCTGGCGCGCCCGGAATCGGCGATAAGGGCAGCGTAGAACTCATCAAGGAGTTCGGCAGTGTAGAGGCGGTGCTGGACAGAGCGGCGGAGGTGAAGCGCAAAACCTACCGCGAGTCGCTGGAGCAGAATCGCGAAACGGTTCTGCTGTCGAAGGAACTCGTCACGATTGACAGTCACGTCCCGCTGGAGCTTGACCTGACGGCGATGGAGACGCAGCCGCCCGACGTGGAGGCTTGCCGGGATCTCTTTACCGAACTTGAGTTCACATCACTCCTGCGCGACCTTGAGCCCGCCGCCAGCGCAGCTCCGGTAGAGTTGATCGATGAGCCGGCGGCCGAACAGGCAGCCGCGTTTTATCAGGCCGCGCGCAAGCATGGCTTTGCGCTGGCTCTCGATGCGGCCGCACCGGTGACGGAGCCCGCCGAAGAGGAAGCGCCGCGGGCGATGTCGCTGCTGGACGTGGCGGAAGCCGTGGAGCGGCAGGCCGGCTTCGCCGCGGGCGTATGTGCTGAGTCTGCGATCGGCTTGCGCCTCACGCTGACGCCGGAATTGCGCGCGCTGCTGGAAGATGCTGCCGTGCCGAAGCGCGCGCACGACTGGAAAGCGGCTTTGCACCGGCTGAGCGCGCAGGGGGTTGCGCTGCGCGGCCCGGTGGAGGACACGATGCTGCTCTCCTATGCGCTGAATCCCACGCATGCGACCCAGACATTGGCGGACGTGGCGGCTCGGCATGGGCAGCCTCCTCCGAAGTCACTGGCCGCAGCCGCGGCGGCGATTCAGGCGCTGGTTCCAGCTCTGCGCGCTGAAGCAGAAAAGGCGGGAGTGGAACGCGTTTACCGCGAGATAGACCTGCCGCTGGCGCCGGTGCTCTTTCGCATGGAGCAGGCGGGTGTGCGCATCGACACCGGCGTTTTGCTTGAGCTCTCGAAAAAGCTTGGCACGGAGCTGGAGCGGGTCGGAGAAGAGATCTTCGCGCTGGCGGATCGCCGCTTCAATATCAATTCGCCGAAACAACTGGGCGAGGTGCTGTTTACTCATTTGAAGTTGCCGGCTCCGGCAAGTCGCGGCAAGACGAAGGCGCTTTCCACGGCGCAGGACGTTCTGGAGCAGTTGGCGGAGAAGCACGAAGTTCCGCGCCTCGTGCTCGCGTATCGCCATCTGGCAAAGCTGAAATCAAATTACGTCGATGCGCTGCCATTGCTCGCCGATGCGGATTCGCGCGTGCATACGAGCTTTCAGGCGGCTGCCACGGCCACGGGGCGGCTGTCTTCCATGAATCCGAATCTGCAAAATATTCCGGTCCGGACCGAGCTTGGCCGCGAGATTCGAGCGGCATTTACCGCCGCTGAAGGAACGCAACTGCTTTCGGCGGACTACTCGCAGATTGAGCTGCGCCTGTTGGCCCACTTCAGCGGCGATCCGCTTCTGGTCCGGGCCTATGCGGAAAACCAGGATATTCACACGCTTACGGCCAGCGAGGTCTTCGGCGTGCCCGCCGAGACGATGGACAAGAAGACGCGGAACAGGGCGAAGGCGGTCAACTTCGGGATCGTTTACGGAATCTCGCCCTTTGGACTGGCGGCGCAGCTTGGGATTTCGCAGGCCGAAGCAAAGGCGTACATCGACAGATATTTTGCCCGGTATCAGGGCGTGAAGGCATTCATAGAGCAAACCCTGGAGCAGACCCGCAAGGATGGCTCCGTGCGCACGCTCTTCGGGCGGCTGCGGCCGATCCCCGACATTGAGAGCCGCAACCCAAACCAGCGGGGATTCGCAGAGCGGACCGCGATCAATACGCCGCTCCAGGGTACCGCGGCCGATCTGATCAAGTTGGCGATGATCGCGATTGACCGCGAATTGAGCGAGCTCCGCCTGAAGACACGCATGGTGTTGCAGGTCCATGACGAGCTGCTCTTCGAAGTTCCAGCGGAGGAGACAGCGCAGGTGGAAACGCTGGTGCGGTCAGAGATGGAAGGTGTTGTAAAGCTCAAGGTGCCGCTGGTAGCCGACCTGGCCTTTGGACCGAATTGGCGGGATTTGAAGTAGTGTCCGGCAAGCATTGAACGGAAGGCCCTTCCGTGCCGTCGAATCGGCTGTTGGTGCTTTGAACCTGGAGGCAAGGAAAAGCCCGGCACGGGCAGGGTCTTGGAAGAGGGCACGTTTGCCCGCCGTGTGCGAAGCTTCAGCTTTCTCACCATGCCTTTCCTCGAAATTTCGGCTTTCACCACGAATCTGTCAGGCGCAAGGGGTGACTTCCCAAAATTAGGCCTCGCGCTATCTTGTGGATTTGCATCCGATAGAGCATGATGGTACAAGTTGTTATTTCCCCATCCCCTGGAGGTTTCTATGAAGTTTGTACTTCCCCTGGCAATGGCGGCGTTTGCCCTTACAGCGGTCGGGGCTCAGGCGGCCTCGGCTACAAAAACCAGCGGCTGGATCTCGGATTCGATGTGCGGCGCAAAGCACATGGGAAGCGGGGCAGCGTGCGTGAAAAAGTGCATCCAGAACGGCATGAAGCCGGTTTTTGTGGACGCAAACAAGCAAGTCTGGACCATTGACAATCCCGACGCGGTGAAGAGCTTCTACGGTGACCACGTGAAAGTGAAGGCAACCGAAAACGCGTCTGCGAAGAGCATGCACATCGACTCGATTACGGCGGCCAAGTAAACCCTGTCTGTACCGCATCGAGGAACCGGGCTCGCCAGACCGGGCAATCTCTGGTAGTGTCGTATCCGTTACCGCTTTCGCTGGCCGGTGCGAGGTCTGGCGAAAGCGGAACGATGCGAATTCAACCGGATTAACCCATGGCAAGAGCAATTTGGAACGGCAAAGTGATTGCCGAGAGTGACGCCACGGTGACGGTGGAGGGTAGCGTGTACTTCCCCGAAGCCAGCATCAGGCGTGAGTATTTTCGACCGAGTACAACCACGTCAACTTGTCCCGTGAAGGGCCAGGCCCGTTATATGAATCTCTTGATCGACGGGCAGGATAACCCGGATGCGGCGTGGTACTACCCCGACCCGAAGCCCGCGGCGCGCAAGATCAAGGGCTATGTTGCCTTCTGGCGCGGAGTGGAAGTGGAACAATAGCAACAGCTTAAGGATAAGCTTCCCGCTTTCGCCTCTCGGCCCGCATCTCGACGGTGCGCGGTTGAGTCGTCTTGGCTTCATCCATTCACGAGCGACTGTAAGCTAGCGGCCACCATCTGATAGCTCTCTTCTAATACGCCTGCAGCTGGTCCAGCGGCAGGCGGACTCGGAAGCACGTAGAGCCTGGCTCAGAGCGGACGCTAAGCAGGCCGCGATGCTTGCGCACAACGCGCATGGCATTATCGAGGCCCAGGCCGAGCCCCTGGCCGGGTGGCTTGGTCGTGAAAAACGGCTCAAAGATGCGCTCCTGCAACTCAGGCAGAATTCCAGGACCGGTATCCCATATTTCAACCAGGAGCATCTCGGCTTCAAGCCGGCAGGTGAGGCGCAGGCGGCCCTGGCTGCTCCACCCCGCGGACGAAGACCTGTCCGCGGGCACGCTGGTGCCGAGAGCGTCCAGAGCGTTCTCGATGAGGGCGGTCCAGACCTGGTTTAGCTCGCTGCCGTAGGCACTGATGTGCGGCAGGTTGGGCTGGTAGTCCCGCTCCACCTGGACGCCGTTCATGCGTGACTGGAGCATCTGGACGGTGGCGTCGAGCCCGGCAGGGACATCCACCTCGAGGATGGGCGCGCGATCCATGTAAGAGTACGCCTTGACCGCGTCGATGAGGCTGAAGATGCGTTCCGTGGAGTTCATCAGTGTCTCCACTGAGCGCGAAGCGCGCAGGTAGCGGGCAAAGGACAAGAGGGAGACGCAGGTTGCATCGGCGTCGAGCCCGGCGCGCAGTTCGTCCAGGTCCGCGATCGTGACGCCCTGTTCGGCCAGCGACGGGGCAATCTCCCAGGGATCGCCGCACCCTAATAAGCCCAGCCAGGAGCGGATGGCCTCTTCGCGGGCAATGAAGGCAAGCGCATCGCGCTCGGCGAGCATGGCGGTCCTGCTGAAGATCATCTCCTCCCATGTCGCAATGGCCGCGATCTGCTCCTCGTTGAGGCAGAGATTGACCAGCTTGAAGCGGTGAGCGCGGTTGGCGCCGAGTTCAGCGGCCAGGCTGGCGGCGGCGCGCTGGGCGGCAGAGGCCGGATTGTTCAGCTCGTGAGCAAGGTTGCCGGCCAGCTTTCCCAGCGCGGTGAGCTTTTCGGCCTGCTGCTCCATGCGCGTGACCTCCCGGACGCGATCGAGCAGCGTCGAGACGACGCGTTGCGCCATGGATGGGATGGCCTGGAGCATTTGAGGGAAGATTGACTTGTGAATCAGCAGCGCCCAGACCGGCGAGACCGCGAATCCCTGGCCGCCATAGCCCTTCATGCGCGAAAACGGCAGAACGCCGGTCATCTGGCCGGATCGGCCGATAAACAGCGCCATAGGCCCGCCGTGCTGCCGGCGCACATGAATCTCTCCCTTGAGCAGAAGAACCATCTGCTCGGCCGGAGCGCCTTCCTCAAAGAGAACGTCTCCGGCTTTGGCAACGGATTCCTGCCCGTGCCGGGCCAGCCACAGGCGGTCTTCGAGCGGCAGGCCATGCAGCGGCCCGATATGATCGAGGGCGGCCGCAATCTCTTCAACCGGCGTAGGCGTGGGGGGCGGCGTTACGGCAAGAGAATTCATCCGGAGGACCTCCTGCGGGTGAATTCAGGATAGCCGATGCTCCGTCAGTCCCTTACTGTCCCTTCCATCGCCCGTCCGGCGCATCCAACCGTGCATACCATCGCCCTCTCGCCGTAAAATGGGTGGGTCAGGCACGAGCGTGAAAGCGGCAGGTTAATGTGAACCAGGGCGGCGTTACAATTTTCGCGGGTCCGCGCCTTCGAGCCGCCATGACCGTGGCGATTGCCGCGGACGTGCTTCAGTTGGCCGTGTTTCCGCTCTTCGTCGAGGGGGCTATCTCGCCCGCCGACGATCTGGTCGATCTCTGTATCGCCGGTGTGCTCTCATCTCTGGTGGGCTGGCACTGGGAGTTCGCGCCGTCGTTTCTTGCCAAGCTGGTGCCCGGCGTTGATCTTGTCCCTCTATGGACCCTGGCGGTCGCCAACGTCTATCGCAAGTCGAAACAGATCGCCGTCGGCGCCGAAGCCAAGCGGGGAGGCTAAGCGGCAGGCCCGAGCTCGCGGAATTCGTAAGCCCGCGCGGCCCTGGCATACGCCGCGAAGCTCAACGGCCTTGACCGCGCACGCACCCGGCTTAATAATCCAGATATCCGGGCCGATGGAAGAAACTGCCATTTCCCAGAATCGAACCGGGGAACACGTATAATTAAGCACTGCCAGCGGGGCATCCGCCGTCGTATTCACATAAGTCCTTGTTTACAAATCACTTCCGCAGAAGCATCGCTCTTGAGGTCTTTTGCAGCCCAACTCAACCTGTGAAATTCATTGTGAGGATCCAATGTCCAAGATTTCCATGAAACCCTTCGTTTTTCTTCTCCTCATGGCATGGCTTGCGGCGGCCGTTCCTGTGCATGCCGCGCCGCGGGCCATCTTTTATATGACGGACAGCCCGGGCTCGGTCCGTGACTTCCTGGCGCATTCTTCGCAGATCGGCCTTCTTGTGCCCACCTGGTATCAGGTGGACGGGGAGGGCCTGGTGAACGGCGCGCCCAACGACATCGTGCTCAATCGCGCGCACAACGAGAAGCTGCCGGTGATGCCCATCGTGGCGCTCTCTGACAGGGATCTTTTTCATGCGCTGGCCGGCAGCACGGACGCGCAGGCCCAGATGAACCAGGCCCTGATCCGCGAATCCAGGCTGCACGGATACGCGGGATTCCAGTTTGATTTCGAGAACATTGACTGGAAGGACCGCGACGCGCTCAGCGCCCTGGTAAAGACCTCGGCTGAGGCGCTGCACCAGGCCGGCCTTCAATTGTCGATTGCTACGGTGCCCAACGCGCCTGGCTACCCCGGCAGCGGAGGATTCGCCAAGTGGATCTTTACTGACTGGCAGGGAGCTTATGACCTGGCCGCCATCGGCAAGGCCGTCGATTTTGTTTGCCTGATGACCTACGATCAGCACACGCGCTGGACGACTCCCGGACCCGTTGCCGGTTGGCAGTGGACCCTCGACAACATCAACTACGCGCTCAAGTATGTGCCTAAGGAGAAACTCGCCCTCGGCATTCCCGTCTACGGCTATCACTGGTATACGGCCGCGCCTGTCCTCGACAAAGAAACCGGCGCGTACGAGCCTGTGCCGGGCGCCGAATACATCAGCGCTCCCAATGCCCTTCTGCTCGCCCGGCAATTTGGCGGCAAAGTCCAGTGGGACCCCGAGGACCGCAGCACATACTTCTACTTTTATCGGGATCACATGCGCGAATGGGTTTTCTTTACCGATCAGCGTGCCTTCAAGGAACGCTATGACCTGGCCGTGAAGGATGGGCTTGAAGGTTTCTGCTCGTGGGTTCTTGGTGAGGAAGATCCAGCCATCTGGTCCGTTCTGCCCCAAAACCGCTAGCGCGGTGTTGCCTGACTGACTCTACACAGGCGGGCCAAGTTCCGCATCCGGCAGGCCGGCGTGTCTTTAGCAAACTGAACTTTCTGCAAAGTTCAGTTTGCTAACCGGAGAGGCGGACAAGCTCCTGGGCCTCGTGGCGCGGGCCGAGGATAGAGACGCGCGGAATGCGGCCGCGGACCATGGCGACCTCGTCGCAGCGGTGCAGGCGCGGGCAGTTCTGGCAGTCCTTGAAGATCTTGTCGGGCAGCTCGGCCTTGTTCTCCACCGTGCGGAAGCCGTACTTGAAGAAGAAGTCGGGGATGCGAGTGAAGAGGCAGACGGATTGGATGCCATGCTCTTCGGCCTCCTCGATGAGTGCCTTGAGGATGCTTCCGCCGGCTCCCTGGCCCTTGGCCTCTGGTTTTACCACAATGGAGCGCACTTCGCAGAGGTGCGGCCCGTAAAAGTGAAGCGCGCCGCAGCCCAGAAAGACGCCGCCGTCTGATTCGGCGACGGTGAAATCGCGGATGTTTTCGCAGATCTCCGCGAAGGCGCGCTTGAGCAGTGTGCCGTCGTGAGAGAGCGAGTTTACCAGGTCGTAGACGTTCGAGGCGTCCTGGAGCAGGGCCTTACGCACCCGCATGGGCAGCCTCCCTTTCGCCGAGGCTCACAGCGCCATAGCGCGAAATCAGCGAGTCTAGTCGCTCCTGCGTTTCTTCCAATGCGGCTTTCACCCGATGCCGCGCCGTGCCGCCGATCACGTCATGGCAATCAAGCGTAGCCTCAAGCGTGACGGCAGCATAAAAATCTTCGTCGAACTCCGCGCCGAATTGCCGCAACTCATCCAGCGTCAGCCCGTTCAGCTCGACGCCCTTGTCAAGCGCATACCGAACCGCATTGCCGATCTTTTCGTGGGCGGTGCGGAACGGCACGCCCTTGTGGACAAGGTAGGTGGCCGCGGCCATTGCGTTCAGGAAGCCCGTCTCGCACGCCGAGCGCATGCGGTCCGTGCGGAACCGAAGAGCGCGCGTAAACGCGGCAAGCAGATACAGCATTTCGTGCATCTCCGCCGTGGCTGCAAAAACGGGTTCCTGAGTCTCCTGCATATCTTTGTTGTAGGCCAGAGGCAGCCCTTTGAGCAATAGCGTCACGCCCTCAGCCGCGCCATGAATGCGTCCCACCTTGCCCCGAACCAATTCCGTCAGGTCGGGATTCTTCTTTTGCGGCATGGCGCTCGATCCCGTGGAAAACGGCTCAGGCAGATCGATGAACCCGAATTCCGCCGTTGCGAAGAGCGTGATCTCCTCGGCAAAGCGGCTGGCATGAAGCGCAACCAGCGTGAGCGCCTGCAGGTATTCGAGCACAAAATCGCGGTCGCTGGTGGCATCCATGCTGTTCGCCGTCGGGGCCGTGAAGTTCAGCTCGCGAGCCGTGATCGCGCGATCCAAAGGCAGAGTCGCGCCGGCCACCGCCCCCGATCCCAGCGGACAATAATCCAGCCGCTTCCAGCAGTCCTCCAGGCGCGACACATCGCGCAGCAGCATTTCAACATAGGCAAGCAGCCAGTGCGCGGTCAGCACCGGTTCGGCGCGCTGCAGATGCGTGTAAGCGGGCATTACCGCATCGCCGGCCGCGCGCGCCTGCTCAACCAGTTGCTGCGCCCATGCCGCCAGATGTCCTAGAATCCGCCGGCGGATACTGAAGCGAATGTACAACCGCAAATCGGTTGCGATCTGCTCGTTGCGGCTGCGTCCCGTGTGCAGCTTCCGTCCCAGTTCGCCAATCGACTCAACCAGCCGCCGCTCCACGAAATGATGAATGTCCTCGGCCTGCGCGTCCTGCCGGATTTCCTCGCGCTTGCCCGCATATCGCTCGCCGATAGCGCGCAGCGCGTCCGCGATGCGGACACATTCGTCCTCGGTCAGGATGCCCGCGGCTTGCAAGGCAACCGCATGCGCTCTGCTGGAAGTCAGCTCCTCGCAGAGCAGCCGGTAATCGAACGGCAGCGACCGCTGCCAGAGATCAAAGGACGGATCGGGGGCCGCGCGAAACCGCCCGGACCACATTTTCCCGGATTGTTGTTCGTTGGACATTGCTTTATGCGCACCTCATTTTATCTATTCCTTCTCCTTGCCGCTGTTGAGCTGCGGCATTTCACTGCTTTTGCTCAGCGTGAGCAGCCCGGCTTTGGCGTAGGTAAGGAGCTTCTCCCGGGTGTCGGTGATATCGAGGTTGCGCATGGTGAGTTGTCCGATGCGGTCGCGCGGCGAGAAAGCGGATTCAGTCTTCTCCATACTGAGGCGCTCGGGATGGAAGGTGAGGTTGGGCGACTCGGTGTTGAGGATGGAGTAGTCGTTGCCGCGGCGCAACTCAAGCGTGACCTCTCCGGTAATGGCTTTGGCGACCCAGCGCTGGGCGGATTCGCGGAGCATGATCGCCTGGGAGTCGAACCAGCGGCCCTGATAGAGCAGGCGGCCAAGCTTGCGGCCATTGTCGCGGTACTGCTCGATCGTGTCCTCATTGTGGATGCCGGTGATGAGGCGCTCGTAAGCGATAAAGAGCAGGGCGAGGCCCGGCGCCTCGTAGATGCCGCGGCTCTTGGCCTCGATGATTCTATTTTCAATTTGATCGGACATGCCGAGGCCGTGCCTTCCGCCAATCCGGTTGGCTTCGAGGAGCAGGGCGACGGGGTCGTCGAATTGCTGGCCGTTGAGTGCGACCGGAAAGCCCTCTTCAAAGCGAATGGTGACCTCTTCGCGCTTAATCTCGACATCATCGCGCCAGAATGCCGTGCCCATGATGGGGACGACAATCCTGATGGAAGAAGAAAGATGCTCCAGGTCTTTGGCTTCATGGGTTGCGCCAAGGATGTTGGAGTCAGTAGAGTAGGCCTTCTCAGCCGACATCTTGTAGGCGAAGCCTGAGCGCTGCATGAAGGCGGACATCTCGGCACGGCCGCCTAACTCGTCGATGAAAGCGGCGTCAAGCCAGGGCTTGTAGACCTGAAGGCTGGGATTGACGAGCAGGCCGTAGCGGTAGAAGCGCTCAATGTCGTTCCCTTTGAAAGTGGAGCCGTCGCCCCAGATGTGGACGTCATCCTCTTTCATGGCGGCCACCAGGATGGTGCCCGTGACCGCGCGGCCGATGGGGGTGGTGTTGAAGTAGGGGACGCCGGCGGTGGTGATGTGGAAGGCTCCGGCCTGGAGCGCGGCGATCCCTTCGCGAACGAGCGGGCCGCGGCAATCGATGAGGCGGGCCTTTTCGGCGCCATATTCAAGGGCCATGCGAGGGATGGCGTCGTAGTCGGTCTCGTCCGGCTGGCCCAGGTTGGCTGTATATGCGTAAGGGATGGCGCCCTTCTGTTTCATCCAGTGAAGGGCGGCGGAGGTATCCAGTCCGCCGGAGAAGGCGATGCCGACCTTCTGGCCGACGGGCAGGGATTCGAGAATTACGGACATGCTTGCAGAACCTCGGAAAAGCATTGGACAGTGGACAGTGACCAATGATCAGTTTGTCCGTGTTGTCCGCGGCTGAGTTGATGAATCAAGATTGTTCTCTGTCTTTACTGACCGTACTGACTGCTGATCACTGACAACTGATCACTGAAAACTCGTCACATTCGCCAACCCACCCAGCAGTAACAGCAGCAACGCCTTCTGCGCGTGCATGCGGTTTTCAGCCTGGTCGAAGACGATGGATTGCGGGCTGTCAATGACGGCGTCGGTCACTTCCTCATTGCGCCGCGCGGGCAGGCAGTGCATAAAGACCGCGTGCGGCGCGGCCTTCGCCATCAGCGCCTCATTCACCTGGAACGGGCGGAAGATGGGCGCGCGCTTAGTCGACTCGTGCTCGAAGCCCATGCTAACGCAGACATCGGTGTAGACAGCGTCGGCGCTTTCTACGGCCGCGTGCGGGTCCTGCAGCAGGCGGATCTCGCCGCCATTTCGTTCCGCCATTTCGCGCGCAATGGTCACAATCTCGATGTCGGGCGAGTAGCCGCGCGGCGTGGCTACCGTGACGTTCGCGCCCAATTGAGCACCGGTGAGCATGAGCGAGTGGCAGACGTTGTTGCCGTCGCCGACAAAGGTGAAGTTGAGCCCCGCAACCTTACCGAAGTGCTCTTCGAGGGCCATGAAGTCGGCCAGTGCCTGGCAGGGGTGCTCGAAGTCGGAAAGCGCGTTAATGACCGGCACGCGCGCGTTGGCGGCCATGTCGGTGATCGTGTCGTGAGCGTAGGTGCGCAGGACGATCACGTCCACCCAGCGTTCCAGGTTGCGCGCCACGTCGGCAATGGTTTCGCGCTCGCCCAGCGGCGAGTTGGTTTGATCGACGAAGATGGCATTGCCGCCCATGGTGTTGAAGCCGGTCTCGAAGGCGAGCCGGGTGCGCAGGCTGGCCTTCTCGAACATCAGCACCATCTGTTTGGCGTCGAGAGCGTGGCGATATTCGCGGGGATTGTGCTTCACCTCGCGGCCCAGCTTGAGAATGGCGCGAACCTCGGAGCTGGAAAGATCTGCTATGGAGCAAAGGTCCTCGCCCGCCATGCGGGCGGCTGCGGCCAGAATGTCTGGATCTTTATGCACGGGCACGGTAGCCGTCGGATGTTCAACTGCGGTTCTGCTAGCCATGAATCTGTCCTCCTTGCGACGGAGCTGCGGCGCGCGTGGCGGCGTGGGCAGTAAAGATTTCATCAAGCGCCTGAATGGCGGTATCGACATGCGCGCTCTCCAGAATGTAGGGCGGCAGGAAGCGCAGCACGGTATCGCTGGTGCAATTGATCAGAATGCGGCGCTTGAGCATCTCCGCGACGGTGAACTTGCCCAGTTCAGCCGAGTCGACTTCGGCGGCGACCATCAGCCCCTTGCCGCGTACATCTACAATCGCATCGTGGCGCTTAGCCAGCGCTCGCAACTGCTGCTGGAAGTAATCGCCGACCTCGGTTGCGTGCGCGAGCAGGCCTTCCTTCTCAATGGTGTCAATGACGGCGATGGCCACGGCACAGGCCAGCGGACCTCCACCGAAGGTGGTGCCGTGCATGCCGGCGTGCATCACGCGCGCCACTTCTTCCGTGCAGAGCACCGCGCCCATGGGAACGCCGCCGGCGAGCGGCTTGGCGAGCGTAGTGATGTCGGGCTGAATGCCGTAGTGCTGATAGGCGCACCACTTGCCGGTGCGGCCCATGCCGGCCTGAATCTCGTCCACGACAAGCAGCGCGCCGGTCGAGCTGGCCAGCGAGCGCGCCTCGGCAAAGAACTCCTGCGTCAGCGGGCGAATGCCGCCCTCGCCCTGAATCGCTTCCACCAGAATGGCGCAAACTTCGTCTGAGAACTTCGCGCGCAAGTCGGCAACGTCGTTGAAGCGGACAAACTCGACGCCGGGAACGACGGGCGCGAAGGGCTCGCGATACTTTTCTTTGTAAGTGGTGGACATGGCGCCAAAGGTCCGGCCGTGGAAGCTCTGCTCCAGCGCCAGGAACTTTGTGCCGGTCGTTGCGCCTTCGCTGCGCCGGATGCCGGCATAGGCGCGCGCAAGCTTCAGCGCGCCCTCCCAGGCCTCAGTGCCGGTATTGGCGAAGAAGACGCGGTCGAGGCCGGTGTGCTCGGTGAGGCGCAGCGCCAACTCGGCCTGGCCCTCGTGGTAGAAAAGGTTCGAGATATGGATGAGCGCGCGGCTCTGCCGGGCGATGGCTTCCTCAATGGCGGGATGGCCGTAACCGAGCGCATTGACGCCGATGCCGCTGAGCAGGTCGAGGTAGCGCTCGCCTTGCTCGTCGATGAGGTAAACGCCTTCCCCGCGAGTGAAGAGGATGGGGTTACGATCGTATGTGGAAAGCAGAAGCCGTGCTTCCGCGGCGCGAATCTGTTCGAGTTTGGTCAAATCCATTCCTCCTCAGGCAACCATTACTTCAGTGCCGTGGGCTACGCGCGAACTGCACAGATCAGGCAGGCAGGCCGCAGCTTCAGCGGGCAAAATTCGTACACGCTTGACGCCGTTCAACAAAGCCTCGCGGCAGGCGCCCAGCTTGGGCAGCATGCCGCCGGAGATGACGGCGTTCTTGGCCAACTCGGCAATCTGGTCGATGCTGAGCCATCGCAGCACGTCGCCGTTGGCGTCTTTCACGCCAGGCACGTCGGTCAGGAAGACCAGCGCATCGGCGCGGCACGCAATGGCGCAGGACGCGGCCATCTCGTCGGCATTGATGTTGTAGTATTCGCCGTCGAAGCCGAGGGCCATCGAAGAGAGCACAGGAACTCCGTTCAACTGCCAGATGGCCTCGATCCAGCGCGGATCGCTGGCGGCGATCTCGCCTACAAAGCCGAGGTCGTGCGCCATGCGCTTTTTGCGGGCGCGGAAGATCAGGCCGTCGCCGCCGGAGAGGCCTACCGCAGGCTGGCCCAGTGCGCCGAAAGCGGCTACCAGCCCTTTGTTCACGCGGCCAGCGAAGACCATCAGCGCCACATCACGGGTTTCGGCGTCGGTTACGCGCAGGCCGTCAATGAACTGGCTCTGCTTGCCCAGCGCCTTGAGGGTGCGCGTAAGCTGCACGCCGCCGCCGTGGACGACGGCCACCTGATTGCCGTCGCGCACAAGGTCGGCGATGGCGCGCGTGCAGGCGTCGAGCAGCAATGGATTTTCGAGCCCCGCCCCGCCTAATTTGATTACGAACCTCATTCACGGCCCTCCGCGGCGAATTTCATTCAAGACCCTCCGATTCGGGCCAGCCCATCATCACATTCAGATTTTGCACGGCTTGCGAGGACGCACCCTTCAACAAGTTGTCAAGGCAACTGACGACGACGGCGCGGCGCCCGCTGGTGTCAAGTTGAAAGCCGATGTCGGCATAGCTGGTTCTCACCACGTACTGAATCTGCGGCAGGGCCTTGTCGTAGATCCGCACCAGCGGGCTACCGGCAAAGAACTCGTGGTAAATGCGTGCCACGCCTTCTCTGGTTTGGGGCTCCTTGAAACGCAGGTAGATCGTCGCCAGAATGCCGCGGGGAATGGGCAGCAGATGCGGCGTAAAGACGATGTCGCCGGCCGCCAAGCCGATCTGCTCCAGCAACTCGCCCGTGTGGCGATGTGTAAAGGCGCCGTAGGCCGAAAGATTGTCGGCCGCGTACATGAAATGCGTCTTGGCGGTCGGCGCCTTGCCCGCGCCGCTTACGCCGCTCTTGGCGTCGGCAACGATGCCGTGCTCCAGGTCGACGATTCCCGCCGCCACCAACGGCCGCACGGCCAGGATGACAGTAGTTGAATAACAGCCGGGATTGGCGATCAGGCGCGCGCCTGCAATCCGGGCGCGATGCAACTCCGGCATGCCGTAAACGGCCTGGGCCTGAATGGTTGTGGCCTGTTCGGAACCCTCGTCCGCGAAGGCATACACGGCGCGGTTGACGGCGTCAGTCAGCCGCCATGCGCCGCTCAGGTCGATGACGCGCAGGCCGCGCGCCAGTGCCTCGGGAACCCACTCGCGCGACTGCTCATGGGGCGTGGCGAGGAAGAGAACATCCACACCGCGCTCAGCCAGTAGTTCCCACGAGAACGGCTCCTGCATCAGTTTGCCGGTACCATTGCTGCCGGCCAATTGGGGATGAATTTCAACCAGGGGGACGCCACCACGGGCCAGGTCTTTTTGCTCAACGCGCCCTGCAAACACTGGTGCTTTGCCCTTCAGGCGGGGATGGTGCAGCAGCAGCCGGGCAAGCTCAGCGCCCGCGTAGCCTGTAACGCCTATAACTGCCGTTTGTATCGAATCGCTCATGACTCCAATAATTTCCTCAGCCGTATTTCCACTTCACCTGCCCGGCGCACATCGGGGCAGATCACAAGAACGGTATCATCGCCCGCGACGGTGCCCACGACCTCCGGCCAGCCCTCGCGGTCAATAGCTGTGGCCACCGGCTGCGCGCCGCCCATCACCGTGCTCACGACCACCTGGTTCATGGCCTGGCGCACGCGCAGGCCGAAACTTTCGATCATTTCCGCGACGGATGGCGGACTGTCATCCTCTACCGCCGCGGCTGCTCCGCTTCCGTTGCCGTTGGGCAGCGAGTACCCCCCGGGGCCTTTGATCAGGCGCAGTTCGTGAATATCACGCGAGAGTGTTGCCTGCGTTACATGAAAGCCACGGCGGCGCAGTTTGCGGCGCAACTCATCCTGGTTGGCGACCAGGGAGGTGGACAGCAATTCCCGTATAGCGTCGAGGCGTTGGTATTTCATACTCAGATTTTTCGCTTGCGCCCCAAAAGGCAAAAGCGCAGTCCGCGAGGGGCGGCCGCGCTTGTATAAATATACATCCTGGTGCATAAGTATGCAAGATGTGGATTTCTGCCGTCTAGCGGTTCGTTCTTCGCTGCGCAACGGGAGAATCAGACAGGCGTTTCTTGCGCCGCTTTTCCTGGTACATCGCTTTGTCCGCCCGCGCTAGAAGTTCCTCCAGGGTTTCGTAGTCGAATTCTTCCGATGTCACATGGCCAATGCTGAAGCTCAGCGGGAGCGAGCGCTCTGCCTCGGCCGTTCGTTCCGCGGCGGCTTCGCGCAAGCGGTTGGCCGTCAACGCAATGGCCATGGGATTGAATTGCCCCGCAACGGCAAATTCATCGCCGCCGATACGTCCAATGATGTCGGTTTCGCGGAAGGTCTTATTCAGAATTTCCGCCGTTTCGGCAATGAACTGGGACCCGGCGCGATGTCCAAGCGTGTCGTTAATCTCTTTCAGGTGATCCAGGTCAATGAACATCACCGTGAAGGGCTGCATGGAGCGGCGCGCCAGACG
>JAJZVZ010000210.1 GCA_021846945.1 Acidobacteriota bacterium
TGCTGGTGGGGTTTGTGATATGCGGGCTGGCTGCGCCCTGGCTGGCGCCGTATAACCCGGCTGCCATTGATCTTGTGCACCGCCTCCAAGGCCCGTCGGCCGCGCACTGGGCCGGCACCGACGAGCTGGGCCGCGATACGCTGTCGCGCCTGCTGTGGGGAGCGCGTATCTCGCTGGCCGTCTCAGTCTGCGTAGTGACGGTTTCGCTGGCGCTGGGCCTGGCCGTGGGAGGGTTGGCCGGCTATCTGGGCGGCTGGATCGATACCGCGCTCACCACCTTCGCCATGAACACCTTTCTGGCGCTGCCGGGAATCCTGCTGGCCATTGCCTTTGCCGCGTTTCTGGGGCCGGGATTCGCCAACCTGGTGCTGGCGCTGGCTATCGGCGGGTGGGCCGGCTATGCGCGGCTGGTGCGGGCGCAGGTGATGGCAGTGCGCGAGCGTGAATACGTAGATGCGGCGCGGGCTCTGGGAGCGGGCGGGCTGCGCATCTTCTTCCGTCATATTCTGCCCAACATCGTGCAGCCGGTCCTGGTACAGGCCGCCATCGGCATGGCCGGCGTGATTCTGGCCGAGGCCACGCTGTCGTTCCTTGGATTGGGCATCCCCGCGCCCGCGCCGAGTTGGGGCTCGATGCTGAACGATGCGCGGCTGCATCTCTTCGATTCGCCGCACCTGGTGCTCTTCCCTGCCATTGCGGTCGCCGGCGCGGTTCTGGGCTTCAACTTCCTCGGTGATGCCCTGCGCGATCAGCTCGACCCGCGCACGCGGCTGGAGCTGGGGCTTTGAAGATCGGCGTCATCAGCGATACGCACGGCCTTTTAAGGCCGGAGATCGCGCCGGCGCTCGCCGGAGTGGAGCAGATCCTGCATCTGGGGGATGTGGGCAAGGCGTCCATCCTGAAAGATCTGGAGAAGATTGCGCCGGTGACGGCAATCCGCGGCAATGTGGACCGCGATGGCCCGTGCAGCAAGCTGCCGGAGACCGAAGTTGCGCTCATCGAGGGCCGGTACATCTACATGCTGCACGACCTGAAGACGCTTCACCTCGATCCGGCAGCGGCGAAGTTTGCGGCGGTGCTCTCCGGGCATACGCACGTGCCGAATTTCCACCGGAAGAAGGGCGTGCTCTACTTCAATCCCGGCTCGTGCGGGCCACGGCGGTTTGAACTGCCGGTGACGGTGGGGTTGCTGACGGTGAATGCAAATGGCGAGTTGGAGGCGAAGATCGTACCGCTTGCCAAAGTTTAAGCCGCGGCGGGTGGCCCAGGTCTCGGGATGCATGTTCCAAGAATGACCTTGGGTGCCCCAGGTCCCGCTTTTGGGACCTGGGAGAGCAATCATGACTGGACACTCCAGGTTTATCCTTCCGATGCATGACCAGAGGGCTCGTACGCTATCAGCAAACGGGTGACTTTCACCTTCTCACCTTCAGTTGCTATCACCGGCTTCCATTTCTATCAACGCCGGAGAGCAAGAATCTCTTTGAGTCGGCCGTGGAGCGCACCCGGCGGAGGTATGGTTGTGTTGCGGCCGGCTATGTGATCATGCCGGAGCACGTGCACCTGCTTGTCGGCGAGCCGCTCATCGGCACACTCGCCCATGCCATTCAGGCGCTCAAGCTTTCGGTCGCGCGCCGCCGCGCCGACGGCCCTTCTGGCAGGCCCGCTACTCCGACTTCAATGTTCACAATGAAGAAACGCGTATCGAGAAACTCCGCTACATGCACCGCAATCCCGTCGTGCGCGGATTGGTTGCCAAGCCAGAAGAGTGGCCCTGGTCGAGCTTCCGCCACTACGCGACCGGCCATGAGGGAACGATCGAGATTGAATCACAGTGGACCGCCGCCCAACGCGGTCATCAACTCCCTGAATCTCTCCGATTCAAGCCTCGGGAGGGTTGAGGACGGTGGTTTCCCAGGTCTCAAAAACGAGACCTGGGGCACCCGAATGACGAGGTTGGGAGAAA
The DNA here is from genome assembly GCA_021846945.1 of Acidobacteriota bacterium. Lineage (GTDB taxonomy): Bacteria > Acidobacteriota > Terriglobia > Terriglobales > Acidobacteriaceae > Telmatobacter. The sequence goes on from JAJZVZ010000210.1 coordinate 1,967, forward strand.
TTGAGATGCGGGTCATCCGCCGAATTCCTGTTCCACTCAACGGCGAAAGGGCTTGAACTCAGCCCCGCATGCGGGGGTTGATCCAGCGGTAGGCGAGATCGGTGAGCAGGTTGACCAGCACATACGTCAACCCGATCGAGAGCAGGCAGCCCTGCACCAGCGCGTAGTCGCGGTTGGAGATAGCGCTGACGGTGAGGCGGCCGAGTCCGGGCCAACTGAAGATGGTTTCCGTCACGATGGCGCCCGCCAGCAGCGCGCCGAATTGCAGGCCCACCACGGTGACAATGGGCACCAGGGCGTTAGGCAGGGCATGGCGGCAGACGACGGCGGTCTCGCTGAGGCCTTTGGCACGGGCGGTGCGGATGTAGTCCTGGCCTAGCTCTTCCAGCATCGCCGTGCGCACCATGCGCGTAAGGATGGCGGCCAGCGAACCTCCCATTGTGATCGACGGAAGGATGAGGTAGCGCCAATCGATGGTCGGGGCGCCGCTGGAGTTTGCGCCGGAGACCGGGAGCCAGCCGAGAAGAATGGCGAAGAGCAGAATCAACACCGGACCCAGCGCGATGCCCGGCACCGAGAGCCCAAAAAGCGAAACGATGGAGAGCAGTTGATCGAGCCAGCGCCCGCGGCGCACGGCGGCCAGGATACCCGCGGGCAGCGCCAGCACAAGGGCGAAAACCAGTGCGGCCACCGTCAAGCCAAGGGTATAGGGGTAGCGGGCGGCGATGAGGTGGAAGACCGTCTCGTGCAGGCGGATGGAGTCGCCCAGGTTGCCGTGGAGGACGCCATTCCAGTAGTGGAGATATTGCACGCCGAGCGGCTGATCGAGCCCGTACTGGTGGCGCAGAGCGCTGATGTCCGCCGGCGTCGCACCCTCGCCGAGCATCTGCAGGACAGGGTCGCCGGGAACGAGATGAATGAGCAGAAAGACCAGCGACACCACCAGCCAGACGACCGGGAGCGTAAGGAAGAGGCGGGTGAGGATCTGCTTCATGGTCTGCAATCAACGATAAATCAGTTGGCAGCGGACAGCCGGCAGGCGACAGTACCTTGGTTTCGGCTTCGCGATTGGCGGCGGGGATCGCCATAATCATTTGCATGCCGAACATTGGGCAGGACCGATGGGTTTGGCCCAGAGTCGGCCATCACATTGCGCCCCTGTAAAATCTGCGTATAATTTTTGCGGCCTGAAACCGGCCAACAAATGGTTCGCTCCCTGGGCGCCGGCGGAGGGAACGAGGAGCTTGAATGATGAAGCCAGAAACGGTCCATCACGAATTGCCGTTGGCGAGCCGCATGTCGCGGCTGGGCACCGAAACCGCATTTGAAGTGCTGGTCAAGGCGCGGGCTCTGGAGCGGCAGGGCAAAAGCATCATTCACCTGGAGATCGGGGAGCCAGACTTCGCGACGCCTGCGAATGTAGTGGATGCGGCCGTCGAGGCGCTGCGCGGCGGATGGACGCACTACGGGCCATCAGCCGGCTTGCCGGAGCTGCGCGAAGCCATAGCCGAGTATGTGAGCCGGACGCGCGGAGTGAAGCTAGCTCCGGAAGAAGTGGTGGTGACGCCGGGTGGAAAGCCAGTGATGTTTTTCGCGATGCTGGCGCTGATTGAGGACGGAGACGAGGTTCTCTATCCCAATCCCGGTTTTCCGATCTACGAGTCGATGATCGAATATGCCGGCGGCAAGGCCGTGCCCGTCCCGCTGCGCGAGGAGCGCGATTTCGCGATGGATGTGGATGAGCTGGCGCGGCTCATTACGGACAGGACCAAGCTGATCATCCTGAACTCTCCGCAGAATCCAACGGGCGGCGTGCTGAGTTGCGGCGAGATCGAGCAGGTGGCCCAGGCGATTGGCGAGCGGAACATCCTGGTGCTCTCGGACGAGATCTACAGCCGACTGCAGTTTGAGGGCGAGCCGTTTTCAATCATCAGCGTGCCCGGCATGAAGGAGCGCACGATTCTGCTGGATGGCTTTTCGAAGACTTATGCCATGACCGGCTGGCGCATCGGCTACGGCGTGATGCGGGCGGACCTGGCAACGTACGTTACGCGACTGATGACCAATTCGAACTCGTGCACGGCCAGCTTTACGCAGCGGGCCGCGATCGAGGCGCTGCGCGGCGATCAGGCGCCGGTGGAACGGATGCGTGACGAGTTCGAGCAGCGCTGCAAGGCGTTTGTTACCGGCTTGAACCGGATTAAAGGCTTTCACGGCCGCATGCCGAAAGGCGCGTTCTACGTCTTCGCGAATATCGCGGCGACCGGATGGAAGTCGAAGCCGTTGGCCGATGCGCTGCTCGATCAGGCTGGGGTCGCGGCACTCTCGGGCACGGCCTTTGGCCGCTTCGGCGAGGGCTACCTGCGCTTCAGCGTCGCCAATTCAATGGAGAATCTGACGGAAGCGCTGCAACGGATCGATGCGTGGGCAAAGCAGAATTTATGAGCCGTCCTGGGCCCTACGAAAGGGAACGTCATGTCACTGAAAGATTCGGCAACCGGGCACGTGATCCGGGAATATGCGATTGAGGAGCTTGAAGACGCTGCCAACCTGATGCGAGGCTATGATCTGGTGGCGTTGTGCGCGGCAGGCTCAGGCCACGCGGGCGGCACGCTCTCCATCATGGACATCACCGCCGCACTTTATCTGGACGCAGCCAACCACGATCCTAAGAATCCAGTCTGGGCCGACCGCGACCGCATTGTCTGGTCGGCAGGACACAAGGCTCCGGCTCTTTATCTTGGGTTGGCATTTGCGGGATTCTGCCCACCGGACGAAGTCGTCACACTGCGCAAACTTGGCTCGCCATTTCAGGGGCATCCGCACTGGCTCAAGCTGCCGGGGGTGGAAGTCTCGACCGGATCGCTTGGGCAGGGCCTGAGCATCGCCGTGGGGATGGCGCAAGCGGCGCGGCTTGACGGCAAGCGGCACAAAATCTTTTGCCTGATGGGGGACGGCGAGCAGCAGGAGGGCCAGGTGTGGGAGGCCGCGATGGAGGCCGGCCACTTCCATTTGGACAATCTCATCGCCATCATCGACTGCAACGGCTTGCAGATCGATGGACATGTAAAGGACGTGATGCAGGTGGAACCGCTGGAGGCAAAGTACGCGAGCTTCGGCTGGCAGACACTGCGCATCGACGGCCACGACATGAAGCAGGTGGTGACAGCGCTGCGGCAGGCCAGAACGGCGGCCGGCAAGCCGGTGGTCATCCTGGCCAACACTATCAAGGGCAAGGGCGTGAGCTTTATGGAGAACCAGGCGGGCTGGCACGGCAAGGCTCCCAATCGCGAACAATTGACCAGAGCGCTCGCGGAGTTGGGCCTGAGCGAGCGCATCCCCGTGGAGCAGCTACTGGAAAACGCCAGGCGCTATCAGGCTGAAGTGGACCGTCAACTTGCGCTGAAGATGCCGCGGTTCTCGCGCGATTTCTGGTGGAATGCCGACGACAGTATGAAGGTGAAGATGGAGCCGACGCGCAAGGGCTTCGGACAGGCGCTCAAGGAGAACGGCGGCGATGACCGCGTAGTGTGCCTGGGACTCGACATTTCAGGGTCGATCACCATCAGCGACTTTTACACGGCCAATCCGGAGCGGGCACGGCGCTGGATCAGCATGGGCATCGCGGAGCAGTCGGCTACGGCAGCCGCCGCGGGTCTGGCGCGCGAGGGCAAGCTGCCGGTGCTGGGATCGTACGCCACATTTTCCGCGGCGCGCAATCTGGATCAGCTTCGCGTTTCTGTTTGCTACGGCAACCTGAACGTGCTGGTTGCCGGGGCGCATGCTGGCGTCTCAGTCGGGCCGGACGGCGCCACGCACCAGGCGCTTGAGGATCTGTTTGCCATGCAGGGTTTGCCCAACATGTCGGTGGTGATTCCCTGCGACGCGGTGGAAACGCGCAAGGCAACGCGCTATCTGCTTCTGGAACACACGGGACCTAAATACATCCGGTTTGCGCGCGAGGCTACGCCGGTGGTGACGAACGAGGCAACGCCTTTTGTCTTCGGACGGGCGAACGCCATCCGCTTACGCGCCGAAGCAGCCAGCTTTGCCGAAGCCTTCGAGACGCGGCTGGCGGCGGATTACCGCGACGAGTCGGAGGATCTGAGCATCATTGCCTGCGGGCCTATGGTTCCGGAGGCGATGCGCGCGGCCTGCATTCTGAAGCGCGAGTACGGGTACGAGACGCGCATTCTGAACCTGCATACGCTCAAGCCGATCGACTCGGAAGCTGTCGTGCGCGCCGCGCGGGAAACCGGCGTAGTTGTTACGGCAGAAGAGCACCAGATCGGCGCGCTGGCCTGGCGGGTCAGCTCACTTCTCACCGAAAGCCGCGAACTCTACGGACTGCCCGTCATTACAGCCGCCATCGGCGTCAAAGACCGTTTCGGCGACTCAGGCGCACCGTGGGAACTGGTGAAGGAATTCGAAGTAAGCGCCGAGCATATCGCACAGAAGTCCGCGGAGCTGATGACCTTTAAGAAGCAGGCCGCAACTCGCGCGGGTTTTGCCGCAGTGTGAGTGCGGCGAGGATGGCGCGCCCGCATCCGGCACCAGAGGATGTTGCGTAAGCGGCAGAAGTTTGCCGGAGTGCACATCCTTGAGCCGTTTGTGGGTTGCCTGCGCCGCTTCCACCAACTCCGCATAAGGCCGGTCGGTTACATCGACAAATCCAATGTTGTAATTCTCGCCATCCATGCGGCCAAGCACTGTCTCGTCACGCCACGCGAACCAATACGCGCCGACAAACCACTCAAGCGATGCCGCCTGCTCCATGTAATCGCGATAGGGGTCGACTGCCTGCGGTCCTTGCTTCGCGAGATGCCGAACATCCAGAAGGTTGCCGAGGAATATAAGGATGACCTGATCGTGTGGGGTGTGTCCTTTGACCAGCCCGACCTTGATAAGAAATGGCTCGCGCAGCATCAACAGCAATTTCCCAGTCTCTCCGACACGGAGTACGGAGTTTCCGACCTGTATAAAGTTCACGGAATCCCAGCATTGGTCCTGATCGACGCCACCGGCATAGTCCGCGGCTACTGGGAAGGCACAGTTCCGATGGCCGACTTGGAAGCAGCGCTGAAACGAGCCTTGCGTAGAAAATGAGGTTCACTGCAATGGAAAGGGCTGGCCTTCGGGTCAGCCTGTTGTATGGTCTAATAGAGATATTGGCGGGTTGGCGGAACTGGCAGACGCAGGGGTCTCAAAAACCCCCGAGAGCAATCTCATATCGGTTCGATTCCGATACCCGCCACCATCCGGCGTCTTCCCAAAAATCAGCACAAAAGATTCCCCAGGATGATCTGTCGAGGTCAAGGCCGAATCCGCAAAGAAGTCGAAATTTGCACTTTTTCTTCCACATCTTCCAACGCCCTTGGTTAACTCCTTCATATTACGCAGCTTATTGGCAGGAGCAGCGGACTTAAGCACGATGTCTCGCCAGGATCTTCCCGCGGGCAACGCGCTCCTGCGCTTGTTCTTCCCTGGACGAGATCGGAA
>JAJZVZ010000211.1 GCA_021846945.1 Acidobacteriota bacterium
CTCTACAGAACACCATCATCTTCATTGCAAGCAAACATATAGATACAATTTCGTCACTACTTTGCGCGCCTGCTAACCCGCCGCTGAAGATAAATAGCTTCGCGCCCTGCTTGCCTGGAAACCACGAAAAAGCGCGACAGATGGGTTGGGCGCGGAAGGCTGTACAAACTCTTCCCGCCGCCCATAGTCCGTTAGAAGTCAAATGTAATTGTTGCCGTCAATGCGCGCGGAGTTACATAGTGCGTACCGCTGAAGGTAGAGAGGAAGTTATAGAGCGCGTATTTGTTCGTCACATTGATCGCAGTCACTTGCATATCCACCTTATAGCGGCTGCGATGGAAAATATTGCTCATGCCGAGGGATGCGTCGATCAGATTGCGAGGCGCAATGCGCTGGGGATTTTTGTCGTTGTTGCCGGTGTTGGGAGCGGGAATGCTGATCAGGTTCGAGCTAAACTCCTTGGCCGGGCACACCGCCTGTAAGGGGTGATTGGGTGTCGCCCTCACGCCGTTGCACATAAATCCCGCCTGAAACTCTTCATCCGCGGTCAGGGGCAAATATACATTCGCACCGGTCACGGGATTAATGGTTGGAGGGATCTGCGTATCGACCATCGCAATTGCCGGCTGGCCATCCAGTGTAGTGGAACTGTTCAGACACGGTGTATTCGGATCGATCGTGCCGTAACAAGGTGTTGCGCCGGCCACCATGCCGCTATCGTAGCGCCAGTTGAAGCCGCCCCAAAGTCCGTTGAAAAGTTTCCCGCGGGAGTAGGTGTATTGGACATGCGTGGTCTGGTTCAGCTTTTCATCATGGTCGATACGGAACGGGTAACCCGTTTGCCCAACTGTGGCGCCTGCGCCCGCCACTTGTGGTGGGAAGAAGCGGGCTGCGACCGATGACATGTCCATATAGGCGCTGATGTTGTGATAATTCGGGACCTGCAAATGCAAGGCATAGCCCGGGATCTTCGAGTTATGCCAGTCTATGGGAAAGGTAATCGGCGTGTTCCCCAGAACACTGAAGTCAAACGCATTGTGTGTGTACTTCCAGATGTACTCACCGCTAAATACGAGATTCTTGCCAAGAGCCTGCTGCACGCTGGCGTGAAACTCGTTACGGTAGCCGGGAGCCATCGTGCCCGAGACGCCAGGCGAACAGTTCAGCAGAGGCGATAGAACAGAGTTTGAACATCCGTTGCTCGACAGCACGAGGTTTTCGTTGAAAGGCGTCTCCAGAGTCCTCGCATACGAGATCGCCAGCACGGTCCCAGACGGCTTTACCTTGTAAGCAATGCCCAGCCGCGGTTCAGTCTGGTTGGCCCTGGTAAGCCCGTTATAAAGATCCTCGCGAAGACCAAGACTATACTTCCACGCGCCTACCTTGATCTGATCTTCAATATACAAGGCCAATTCTTTTACGTCGGTATGACCAAAAAAGGTGTAATAACCGCCCCCACGGGTGAAGTCAAAGGGCGCAAGGACCGGAAGATAATTGGGGTTTTTCAAGGCTCCCCCCGCCGCACATTCCGAAGGATTAAGGTAACCCGGCAGCGGGTTGCCGCTTGCATCCATGCACGGCGTACTCAAAGGGTATGTCGGGTCCACGATGCCCAGGCTATCGTGCTCGCGCAGGATCGTCTGATCGTACTGCAACCCGGTGATTAGATTCTGTCGCCCTCGCACATAGGTGTAATCCGTATGAATCCCGGCATTGGTCAGCGTGCGGTACTGAGAGATAGACGAAGTTTGAAGATTGGCAGGCCCCAAGTCAGCCAGTGGGTTAGAGCTGGGAAAGTAGTCGTAATCATCCTTGCGCGTAAATAAACCCACGTTCAGTACCGCGTCGTTGCTCAGCACTTTGGTATAAGTCGGCGCTATATTGAAAGTGTTGATCTTCGAGCCCTGGTCGGCGTTGCCCACATTGCCAAAGACTGGATTCACACCGCTTCCATTGCTCACCACATTCTGCACGTTCAGGTTGTTGTAATCATTAGGAGTCTGAAACCAGGAGCGGCTATAGTTCAGGTTCAGATGGATGGAATCGGACTGGGTGAAGCTATAGTCCACGCGGTCAAAGAAATTCTGCTCATTGCCTTTGGAATGGAAGACCGAAAACTCCGGAGGATCCAGAAAGCGCCCGGTGTTCAGCCCGTCAGCCTCAAGGAAATTGCCCCAGTTCGCCCCGCCGTAGGAGAGATCATAGCCTCCTGTTGCAGACCCGAATGATCCGTAGGAGCTGGAGAGACTGCCTGTAGGCTTGGTGACGCCCTGCCCGGAGCGCGTGGTAGCCACGATCACCAGGCTGGTCTTATCACCGTACTGAGCGGGCGGCGCGCCCTCGATCACCTGGAGCGATTGAACAGCGTTGGAAGGCAGTTGGTTGGAAAAAACCTTGCTCTGCTGGTCGGTAACCGGCTGGCCATCAATCGAAAATGAGTTCGATGCGTGATCGCCCAGCCCGTGGAACAGGCCATTCGAGTCGGCCGTGACCCCGGGAGTCGTCATGGTGACCAGTGAACTAAGGCTGGATGACTGGCTCTCCAGCGGAACCTTGATGAACATACTGCGGTCGATGTCGGTATGGAAGGTTGAGGTGTCCTCAACCAGCGGCCCCGCGGACTCGACCGTGATCGTGGAGCTGCCTCCGGCAATATGGAGAACGAGAGAAAGGTTGGTTGCCACCGACGCATTGACTTGCACGCTTTGATTGAGCGGGGCAAACCCATGGGCGGTCACGCTCAATGTATAGGTGTTAAGCGGAATATTGAGAATGCTGAACTGCCCGGTTCCGTCCGTATTCACCGTCCGTTCGAAACCGCTGGCTGCATTTTTCACGTGAACCACTGCGTTCGGAATCACCGCGCCGGTGGGGTCGGTCACGCTGCCTTTGATGCTTCCGGCGCCGCCTGCCTGGGCGTGCGCGGCAAGCGCCGCAAAGAAAAGCGCGAAGAGAAAAAAAACGCGCGCTCTCGGTCCGCGATGAAATTGCATGAATACGACTCCTGAGAATGGCATGAAAGTGCGGAATACAGGCTGCGGCTGGAGCTGCCGCGGCATCCTCGGTGCATTGAGAGGCAACCTGCCACTTCCAACTTTGAATGGGGAAGATTCACCATCTTTCCCGGAGGAGGAATGATGGTAATACGCGTAAGTTGGATGAAGAAAGCCGGAAAGGCGCCTCAGCAAGCCGTGGGCGGGGGACGCGTAAAGAGCTTAGGATGCCAGTACCGGGCAGCAGAACGCGCCTTGAGAACGGGAACCGAGATGCCTACCTGAACCAGAACGATCGCGGCGGTGGTCGTTGAAACCGGAGCCGCCGAGTGCATCGTGATACACAGCGGGCAGCGGAGTGCGTCATTCTGGTTCGAGTGGACATGCGCCACCTGCGCCACGGCCACCAGGGCAATCAAAAACAGGCACACCAACGTCGTCACCCTGAAAACGGTGGACGCAGAGCGGCGCGCGTCGCGTGTTTGCCCCCTAAACCCTGCCAAATAACCATCCTTTGGATTAAGCTTACACAATCTGGGACGTTCGCACACCGGAGAAGGTTGCGCATCGGGCTCGAATTTCCAGCCAAACCCCAGACAACTTCAGTCTCGCCGGGTCGTCTAAACTGTGTAGTTGTGGCATGTGCGCGTCGAGTGCGTTGGCTGCTCGCGGTGAGTCTTGCACCGTTCGTGACGGTACTTTGTGCATCCTGCCCGGCGCAATCGGCGGCCCAACCTCAATCAGAATCGCAAAAGTCCCTCGTCCTGAAACCTGACCTGCCCGGCCTCGGCCGCAACCATCGCCTGATTCTCAAAGACGGCTCCTATCAGATGGTGCGGCAGTACCAGATTGTGGGTGATCGCGTGCGCTACCTTTCTCAGGAGCGCGGTGATTGGGAAGAACTGCCGGCTAACCTGGTCGACTGGGATGCCACCCGCAAATGGGAGCAGGAGCACGCGAACCTCTCCGGCGACGAAAGCTCACCCGGCATGAAAGAGGCCGCGGAGGTCGATGCGGAAGAAGCCACGGCGCGCGCCGACGAAAAGGCCCGCATGCCCCAGGTTGCACCCGGGCTCGAATTGCCCGATCAGAGTGGCGTTTTTGTGCTCGACACCTTTCAGGGCACGCCAGAGCTGGTAACACTGCAATCCAACGATCTGGACATAAACGCCAGGAGCCGCAATGGCCTGGGCATGCTGAACCCTCTGGCCGGAGCCCGCATCCGTCTTGCTCTTCAGGGCGAACACGCCAAAGTGCACTTGCACGTGAACGACCCCTCCTTCTATCTTTCGCTTCCGGCGCCCGCCGGCACAGAGCCGGTCCTCTCCCACCCCATTACGATAAAGACCGTCAACCCCACTGCCGATGACAACCGCGTGAAGGGCGCGGAATCCCCAAGCTCGCAGTTTGCCGTCGTCCGTCTTGATGAACGCCTGGCGGAGCGGAGACTGGGCCCCGTCCAGATCGGCGCAGACGGCAAGATCGTTCAGAACTCCAATGTAATCCCCACCAAGGTCGAGATCCTGGCCGGCAAGCGCTGGATGCGCGTTCAGCTCACCCAGAAGCTGCTCATCGGCGAGTATGCGCTGGTTGAGATCCTTTCTCCATCGGAAATGAACGTTTCGGTGTGGGACTTCCGCGTTTATCCAGTGCTGGGGGACAATCCGGGATCAATCGGGCCCATTCTTGACCAGACCAGCGAGCGCTGAATCTGCGCCACCGCTTCAGCTCAACTTTGCTTCTGTGCTCCCGCCTGACGGCGGGTTAGGAAGTATGCAAGCAGCAGGATTGCTCCGGCGGCGCTGATGGCGGCGTCGGTGGCGGGCATGGCGCGCGTTCCCCAGCGCCCATAACTCTTGCCGTCGATGAATTCCATATAGGCTACCGGAATATTGCCGAGTGAGTTGATGATGGAGTAGCGTGCGCTGCCGCTCTTGCCCGACCCGCCCAGAAACTCCAGTACCACCGCTGTGAACATCGCATAGGATGTCCCGACGGTATAGAGAAACAAAACCACGCCAACGAAGTAGACCGACGGGCTCAGCGGTCCCAGCCACAGAACCGTCAGCGTGGCTGCGTTCACCAGTCCCGTAAGCGGATAGGCCACCGAAGCCCGCACCCGCGTAGAGATCAGCGTAGCCGAAAGCGCGCCGCCGGCCATCAGCAGGGCGCCGCCCAGCCCATTGATCCAGGCCACCTGCTGTCCGCTGATGTGATAGTCCGCGGCCAGGCCCGGCAGCAGGGCGATCATGGCACCGCTGCCCATGGGGAAGGTCACCAGCAGCGTATAGGGAATGGCCTCCCAGCGCAGGAATGTGCTTTTGAATTCCTGCCAGATATGCGCCAGCGTTTCGCCCACGCCCTGCAGATTCACTTCAGGTTGCCTGGGCGCGGCCAGCGCCGCCACTGAAGGCAGCGCAATCATGGCGCCCACCAGCCAGCCCAGCACGCCGAGACGAAACTTCGCCGAGAGCAGCACCAGCACCAGCACGGCCACCGCGCCAAAGGCCAGCGAACCGCCCTGGTAAAAGCTGCTGGCGCGCCGCCGGCTCACTTCGCTGTGCAGTGCGCCCATCATCCCGCCACAACTGGCTACCACCAGCTGGCCCAGGCAGCCGCCCAGGAACATCAGCGCCACGGCCCAGTGCCCCGCCAGGCTGCGAACCTGGAATGCCGCCAGCATCGCCGCTCCGGCTGCCGCCGCAGCCACCATCAGCCAGGTGCGGCGGCGCATCCAGAAGTCCGTCACCGGGCTCCAAAGAAAATAGATCGTCTGGGGCAGGCTCAGCAGCGCAATGATCGCGGCACTCCGCTCCGGCCCCACTCCCTGCCGGCGCAGCAGATACGACAGCGCCCCGCCAACCACGCCATTGGCGAGCACCGCCATGGGAGCAATCAACAGCCCGAAGACCCACGGCCGCTCCGGCGGCGCACTGAAAGGTATGGCGGCTGTACCTTCCTGCCCATTTGCCTGCATGTGCCTGAGGTTATCATGGGCCGCAAACCGCGGCCTCGTGGCCACTCCTGCGGTGATACAATTCCGGTGATTTCACGCGAAAAAGAAGAAGCCTCTTCCACAATCGCGGGTCTTGCCGGAGGTCTTATGGCAGCTATGTCGGCATCGCAGTTCCGCACTTCACTGGGGCTTTTCCTGCTCCGCCTGCTGGTCGGCTGGGTATTCCTTTCCGAGGGGATCCAGAAATTTCTCTATCCCGCCGAACTGGGCGCGGGCCGCTTTGCCCGGATCGGCATTCCCATTCCGCACCTTATGGGACCGTTCGTGGGCCTGGTCGAAATTGTGTGCGGGGCATTGCTCATCATCGGCCTTGCTTCCACCTTCGCCATCGCTCTGCTTCTCATTGACATTGCGGTCGCCATCGCAACGACCAAGGTTCCCATGCTGCTCAGGCATGAGTTCTGGCACGCGATGCACGAGGCGCGAACGGACCTCTGCATGTTGCTCGGCCTGATTGCAATCGCCTGTCTGGGCGTGGGCTCCTTCGCGGTGGATCGAAGACGCTGAACGGCCAAGCGATGCTACTTCAGTGACGCGGCAATTCAAGAACCGCAGCAGGCCTGCGCGGCGCCGGATGCCGTTCCAGCCGCGAGCGCCCGAACCGGCGCGGCCAGCACGAAGGAAGCAATAACTTAGCGGCATGGAATGCGGAGATTTGCCAGGCGCAGAGAGAGCTTTGGCATAGGTCACGATTAACGGCGATACCTCCGAGATGCCGCTCCCCGCTTTCTTGAACCCTGGCCGACTCCGCTTTCCGCTACAAATCTTCCTTCCACAGGAGCACTGGTTTCTTGGGGACCATTCTTCCTCCGCTACGTTTGGGTGTCCGGGTCTCGTGGTGGCATGGGGTCATGAGATGTGGGCCACCTGCAGCGTGATTCGGAGCAGTCACCGGAATCGGTGCCACCCGCCTCCGGCCGCCGCTTGCAACTTCATCTCTGGAGATATCGTTTCAGGGATGAAATGAAGACCACAGCCAAAGAGACACAGAGCACGGTATAGAAAACCTGTGCTACAACAAACAATTCGACGAGCTTGAGATGAAAATATGCTGCTATCGCAGGAAGGTTCGCTTCCCATGGTCGTGTGATGGGGGAGAACTGAGCGTTGAGGTTGTAAAGGGCCTCAATGCCCGTTCTCAAGACTCCATAGAATGAGTAAATCAGGACGGTCAGCACAAGATCCCGTTTCAGCGCGACTATACCGGTAGCGAGAAACAGGAAAACTCCGATGATTAGCGCATCATCCCACGTGAATATACCCATCCACCAGAACCATGGGCAAAATCCAGATGCGTTCCCGGCGTGCACATTCACAAATCCCAAGAATGCCGCGATCCCGGAAATTAGCAGCATTACAACCCAGATTATCTGCGGTCTTTTCATTACGACCTGCCTTTGGAGCCGTGCGATTCAGCGGCGTTTGAATGACTT
>JAJZVZ010000212.1 GCA_021846945.1 Acidobacteriota bacterium
CCCGCTTGATTGAGAGTTAGCAAGATGGGCGCTGGGCTCATTCATCCAGTTAATTGGAGGGAAGTATGGGGATAACGGAAATTCTGGCAACTGTGGATCGTGAGATTGCCCTGCTGCAACAAGTGCGCGCATTATTGGGTGGTTCCGCAACTACGCCAAAAAGGAGGGCCGGCAGGCCAAGAAAAGCTGCGCCGGTTGCTCTGAAGACGCCCAAGAAGAGCAAAAGGCGGCTCACTCCCGAAGGACGGAGAAAGATCGCCGAAGCGGTCAAGCGCCGCTGGGCCGCGCAAAAGAAGGCTGCTGCAGCAACTGCTGCGAAGTAACTTGTTCACGACGGTTATGACCCGCGAATGAAGCTAGCCTTTCTTTCGTTTGCTTTATTCGCGGGTTATGGCTTACTTTTCCCGCAGGTTCGACAAAGACACGCTGTATGTTCGGGGGCCTTTGAGAGCTAACGTATCCAAAAAGAAGAAAACACGCGCCGGGCAGCAGCCGGAGAGGTGAAGAAGGTAGCTCAATGCGCTCCTATCACATCCGGCCGATGAGGTCAGGTTTGGTCAATGCTCTTCGGCAGAATAAATCGACTTTATGGCTCCGGAACCTCCCACCGGCCTGAGGCTGCGGAGCGAAAGACTGCGTCAATTACCGCCATATTCGCAATGGAATCCTCAAGCGAGACGGGAACCTCGGTGTTTTCCCAAACCGCCCTAGCGAATGCGTCTCCCTGGAAGGTGTATTGATCGCCGGCAGGGAAGGTTTCCGTCGTGATGCCCGCCCCTGTTAAATCGCCGCTGCTGTCAATGAAGATGCGTGTAGGCCGGTCGATGGGCGCGTTAAACGGGATTTCAACTTCAATCCGTCCGCGAGTTCCGAGAAATTGCACCCGCTGGTAAGGAATCAGCTGGGTGCTGCATGTAAAGATGGATTGCCCGCCGGGAAACTCAAGCAGCGCCGAGGTGAGCCGGTCGATGCGTGTGTTGGGGTCGCGGTCGATGCATGCAATTACGCGAGCCGGCTCTTGCTCGAACCCGTACCGGGATACATGAATCAGGTAACAGCCGATGTCGTAGAGGGCGCCCCCGCCGCACTCGGTCTGGTTGCGGATGTTGGCCGAATCAATATTGAAGTAGCTGAAAAATCCCGTGACGGAGCGAAGCTGCCCTACGCGGCCCTCCCTGAGCAACTCTCGGACACGTTGCCACTGTGTGAAACTGCGAATCATGAAGGCTTCGCTGATCTTGACGCCGGTGCGCGCACGCACTTCCAGCAGAGTCTTCGCTTCCGCCACAGTCAGGCTGAGCGGCTTTTCGCAGAGAACGTGTTTGCCGGCCTCGGCTGCCTTGATGGTCCAGGGAACATGAAACTGGTTCGGAAGAGGATTGTAAATGGCGTCGATGTCAGGATCGGCGAGCAATTCTTCATACGATCCGTAGGCGGTTGGAATTTTCAGAGCTTCCGCTGCCTGGCGCGCCTTGGCCAGATTGCGGGATGCGATGGCGGCAACGGTCGTATGCTGACCCCGCTGCATGGCGGGAATCACTTTCTTTAATCCTATGTTGGCGGTGCTGAGTACGCCCCAGCGAAGTTTCTCAGGCATAGCAGCAATCATACAGCCCGCATTTGACCGGAAGTAAGTCCCATGGCCTCACGGCCGGACTACAACGAGATCAATCGCCTGAGCGGCCGTGGCAACCACCCGCAGCAGTTTCCGATTCTTTGCATTCAGAAAACCGGCTGCCACCGTTGAATCCAGAAAGGCCAGCAGCCCATCCCAATACCCTGCCGTATTGATCAGGATGCAAGGCTTGTCATGCAGTCCCAACTGCGCCCAGGTAACTGCCTCAAGCATCTCGTCAAGCGTGCCGTAGCCGCCGGGTAGCGCGACAAACGCATCGGCAAGCTCTGCCATGCGGGCCTTGCGCTCGTGCATGGTTGGAACCATCTCCAGCGCCGTCAGCCCGGTGTGGGCTATCTCCCTACCCGCCAACAATTGTGGCAAAACTCCGGTAACGCGCGCGCCTCCGGCCAGAGCCGCATCCGCCACTGCCCGCATCAGGCCGACGCAGGCTCCGCCGTAAACCATCTCCAGGCCTGACGCCGCAATGGCCGCGCCCAGCGCCCCGGCTTCAGCAAGAAAAATGGGGTGATTTCCATCGGATGAGCCGCAGTAAACAGCGACACGTCGGGCACGCGAATCGAGCGGAGTCATTACGCTTTCAGGATAACCCGAACTTCTACATGCTGTTGGCGTAGCAGCAACGGATTGCTAAACGACAATCACGACCGAGCCGTCTGCGCTCTCATGCTTCACAGCCTCAAGAGCCTGATTGGCACTCTCCAAAGGAAATGTGGTCACGCGCGGGCGGAAATCAATTTCACGCGCCAGGGCAAGAAAGTCGCGCGCATCCTGCCTTGTCATATTGGCAACACTGCGCAATTGGCGTTCGCCCCAGAGCAGCTTGTCGTAGTCAAAGGCGGGCATCTGATCCAGGTGGATAGCATTGATGGCGACGACTCCGCCCTTGCGCAGAGCAGACAGAGCGCTAACAACCACCTTCCCGCTGGGAGCAAAAGTAACGGCACGATCCAGTTGTACCGGCGGCTTCGCGTCTTCGTCGCCCACCCAGGTAGCGCCGCGCAACTCGGCCGCGCGACGGTGAGCCTCGCCGCGGGTGACAACGTAGACCTCACAATCCCATGCCTGAAGAATGCGAATGGCAAGCGATGCCGAGCTTCCAAAGCCGAAGAGTCCCACGCGCTCGCCCCGTTGCACTCCGGCAACGCGAAGACTGCGGAAGCCGATCATCCCGGCGCAAAGCAGAGGTGCAACCGTGGCTGCGTCGAGTCCCGCCGGCAACGGAAGTGCGAAATCCGCGCGGATCGCCGCGAACTCCGCATAGCCGCCGTTGACGGAGTAGCCAGTAAACACCGGGTGATCGCAGAGGTTCTCCATATCGTGGCAGCAGAACCAGCAATCGCCGTCTACACCGCCCATCCATGAAACGCCGGCAAGGGCCCCGATGGGAAGATGCGGTGTTACGCCTTCCACCACTTCGCCCACAATCTGATGCCCGGGAATGATGCGCGGGTGGATGGGCGGCAGATCACCTTCAACGATGTGAAGGTCAGTGCGGCAAACGCCACAGGCAATCACCTTCAGCAGCACCTCACCGGTCTGTAACTGAGGCCGCGGAATCTCTTCGATCGAAAGCCATCGTCCCGCAGCCTTCGACGCGGAATCAAAGACAGCCGCCTTCATCGCAAATCCTCCGCCTCCCAGCTTACTCCACCGGAAACCTCGCTTCGTGGCTGCATCAGATTCATATTCTGTGAGATGAATATTTGCGAATTATCTTAGCTTGCATCGAAACAGGGCATGACTTTAGTCGTGGCGGAAAAGTGCGCAAAAATGGCGGGCTTTAGCCACTGTGCAAAGCCAATTTACGCATGCATTGAAGGCGCCGCGATGCAACGCATCTTTCAGGGTTTACTGCAGCGTGCTGGCCCATCCCAACGTGACGATCGCGGCTAGCAGCACCAGCAATCCCAGCGTCATCCAGCGCCGATCTCTGGCGCGCGTCAGTTTCCACTCGCCGGCAAGATAACCGGCCACATTCGCCGCCATCAAACCGGCAATAAGCTTGAGCGGCCAGCCAATGGCTGGACCGAGCCTGCCGATCTTGGGCGATGCGAATCCGTAGAGAAAAATATCGCCACCCCACAAAAGCCCCATCAACAGAGTCAATCCGTAAAAGACGCTGCACTTTGGCGCCCAATATTTCGCCCAGCTTCCATTGCGACTCAGCAGATAGCCGCAGAAAATCAAGTTCGGCACCGCCCCACTCGTCAGCATCAGCAGCCAGATCACATTCGACCCGCCGAAGGAAGTGTATCCGTGCCGCATCGCGGCGCTCAACAAAGGCTGCGCCGAGCTGTAACCAATATTCAAAACCGCGGAAAGAATGCCTGCGCCCGCGCAGAGCAGCAGACCCACCGCTATGGGCCGCGCATGGCCGACCATCTCTCCGCGCACGGCTTCTTTGTCATTCGCCTGGCTCTTCTCCCGCAGCAGACCTGCATAGCCGCACATCGCAATTCCGGCAATCCCCACGATGGTCCCGGCTATGATGGCCTGGCCCTGCGGTTGATGCAGGCGCTCTGGGGCCAGCAGCCAGATGGGAAAAAGCGAGCCCAGCGACGCGCTCGTGGCAAGAACCACCGTGTTGCTCATCGAGATGCCGATCGCGCTCACGCCTTGCCCAAACATGATGGCACCAAAACCCCAGGCGAACCCGGTCATGCAGGCGATCCAGGTTGCATGAGCAGGGGCCGTCGCGAGTACCTGCATCCAGTCGGGCACCGTCATCCAGGTAATCACCAGGGGCATCGCGACGCAGGAAACAAGGATGAATATCGCCCACACGTTTTCCCACGACCATCGCCCCAGATACTTCATCGGCAGGGCAAAGATTCCGCACATAATGCCCGCAACAATCGCGCAGGTTATGCCTAAAGCCAGAGTGGATGCGGGAATGACCATCGATTTCCTTTCCGGCTCAAAGCCGGGTATTCAACCGGCCTACAGGACAAACCTCAAACGGCTCATTGTGATTAAATCAATCCCTGAAGATTTCCTGTGCGCCAAGGCGATCTTCAAATTCACCTCGAACATCCCCGCGCGCAAGCGGAAAGGCAAAAACTCCATGAGCATTTCTCAACGCATGGCATTCGCATTCATCCTGATGGCCTTGACTCTGCTCGCTTCGCCGCTTGCGTCGGCGCAGGTAAAGAACTCCTCAGCGTTCTGCTCAGACACGCATTGTACTCAATCCCGGGAGCTACTCAAGAATCTCTGCGACTACATCGTAAAGGAGAAGGCGAACTTCCCTACAATCTACATCGGCGGCTATTACATGCGCACGCTGGTCGATGGCTACGAGATTCTTGGCGATCGCCGCTACCTTGATACCGCCATCGCGTATGGCGATTACCTGCTCGCGCACCAGATGGCCAACGGCTTCTGGAGAACCGGTTATGGGCCGGTCTATATGGCGGATACCGGAAGTGCGCTAGGCCTGCTGGTGGCGCTCTATAACCACGTGGATCGCGACCGCCAGAAACGCTATTTTGAAGCTGTCCAGCATTACGTTGCCTCCATCAAGGCCAACAACATGATTCACCCCAACGGCGCATTCGGCACAGGCTGGAGGCGCGTCAACGACGGTACGCTAGTGGATCCGATTTACGACCAGTACACGCTCTCGTCCGCGCTCACCGGCGGCGAGATTTTTACCTGGATGTATCACGTTACCGGGAAAAATGAGTACCGCGAGACCGCCTACCACGCGCTCAGGTGGATCTTCAGCACCATGAATTCCGAAGGGAAGATCCCGCATATCCTCGCCTTTGAGGGGTTTGACTGGGACAAGCGCAATGATCCGAAGGTCGCCTACAATCTGTGGACCAAGCAAACCTACGGAACTTCCGCCTACGTGGGCGAAGGTGTCCTTTCCTTTGATCTCTACTGCGGCAAGCGCGCATGGAAGTCCTGGATTGAGAACGCCGTCAAACCAAACATCGAGTTCCTGCTTCGTACCCAGCTTCCTGACGGCACATGGTCTCAGATCGGCCGCACCAGTTGGGACCGGACGCGCAGCCCCGGGATCATCGACTATCTCATCTGGTACTACGAACACGTGGACCGTGATCCGCGCATTGTGCGCGCTGTACAACGCTTCGACGCCTATATTCTGAATCCTGACGACGGCAAAGCCTACGGGCTCTTGAACGACGGCGCTACAGCCAATTCGAGAGGCGCCACCAATGCCTTCAATACGGTCACGAGCCTCACCGGGCGCGCGCTGGCGGATATTCTATCTCCGGGAGTCGATGCGCGGTGGTAAGAGTTGATCCGCATCGCCAATCCTGAAACAAGGAAGAATATGGATCCCGCTGCCCTTCGCCTGCGTTACCGACAGCTGTTACTCGACAATATCGTGCCGTTTTGGTTCCGGTACGGCATCGACTGGCAGCACGGCGGTGTGCTTTCGTGCATCGCCGATGACGGCTCGGTCATCAGCGGCGACAAGTTTGTCTGGTCGCAGGCGCGCTCGGTTTGGACATTTGCCGCTCTCTACAATCGCATCGAGCAGCGGCCGGATTTCCTGAGGGCCGCCGAGAATTCCATACGCTTTCTGCTTGCGCATGGGCGCGATCAGGACGGGCGCTGGGTCTATCAAACCGATCGCCAGGGCCGCGTGATGGAAGGCGCAACCAGCATCTATGCCGATTGCTTCGTCATCTACGGATTGAGCGAATATTACCGTGCCGTGCAGGACAAAGAGGTCCTTTCCGTTGTGCGGGCTACCTTCGAACGGGTGCGCCGCCGCATCGAGGAGCCTGATTTCCACGAGACTGCGCCGTACCCGCTTCCGCCTGGCTGGAAGAATCACGGTATTCCGATGATCATGACCGAGGTGACGAATGAGCTCGCTCAGACCACCGGAGACGCAGGTCTGGAGCCGCTGGTTGACGTCTATGCAGGTCGAGTGATGCAACACTTTGTCCGCCCGGACCGCAAGGCCGTTCTCGAATTTCTTACCAGCAGCTATGATGAACTTCCGCCGCCGGCGGGAACCTTTGTCATGCCCGGCCACGCCATCGAGTCCATGTGGTTTGTCATGCACGTAGCGCAGCGCCGCGGTGATCGCGACCTGATCCGCCGGGCAGCCGAAGTGATGCGCTGGCATCTTGAACTTGGCTGGGATCCCGAGTATGGCGGCATCTTTCTGTCGCGTGATATCGAAGGCCACGAATCTTACCTGCCTCATTCCGAAAAGAAGCTGTGGTGGCCACATACTGAGGCGTTGTACGGCACGCTTCTCGCTTACGATCTGACGGGAGACCAGAGCTTCCTCGAATGGCACGAAAAGGTAGCCGATTGGGCGTGGTCCCATTTTCCGGTCACGGAGCCCGGAGAGTGGCGCCAGCGCCTCAGCCGCGAAGGCAAGCCCATCTCCGAGGTCGTGGCCCTCCCCGTCAAGGATCCATTTCATTTGCCGCGGGCGGCTATTCTCATCACACAATTGATGGAAAGAATGGGAGCAAACGAATCCATAAAACCGCGTCCGCATTCGTCCCGGTGACAGGCTGCGCCATGAATTCTCAATCCATATCGGGCTATGATCCCCTGAGTCGTTCACCGCTCCGCATCGGAGTCGAAGATGGCGAGATTCGATCGATCCGTTCCGGTCCTGCCGAGGAAGGTATATGGCTGACGCCCGGTCTCATCGATCTTCAGGTCAATGGCTATTGCGGCTGCGATCTGAATGCGGATACCGTTGACGCCGATGTGGTCATCGCGCTCACGCGCAAGCTGTTCGCCACCGGCGTTACCACTTTTCTTCCCACCA